>CAYYLA010000073.1:0-11154 GCA_964441785.1 uncultured Candidatus Cloacimonadota bacterium
GTTACCCTCCCTAGCGCTTTTCGCAGTGCTCCTCTCGCTCCTCGCTCTTCGCAGCACGCTCCTCGCGTTTCCCTTCCCTTGTTCGTCTTGTTGGTATCGTTCGTTAAAAAAAAGGGAGAAGGGAGAGGTGAAAAGTGAAATGTAAAATGTAACCCTTGAGGAACTTAAAGGAATTTGTAGCCAAACATTTAGAAAAAAATCTGCAGCTTCTTAATAGATTTTATCAGTTCTACCATTCGCAAGGTCTAAAACCATTGCGAAGGTTTCGATATTCTAACAGGCTTTCCTTCGCTCCTCGCTTTTCGCCTTTTTTCTTTTATCTTTTATCTTTTTTCTTTTTCCTTTATCCGGTTTCCTTAGTGACCTTAGTGCCTTAGCCTGTCCCGCCGTAGTTTTTCTTACGTAGGCGGATGCTTTTGTGGTTACCCTCCCTAGCGCTTTTCGCAGTGCTCCTCTCGCTCCTCGCTCTTCGCAGCGCGCTCCTCGCGTTTCCCTTTCTTTGTTCGTTTTGTTGGTATTGTTCGTTGAAAAAAAGAAAATCTACATTCCCAGGCAATCATTGTGGTAAATAAAAAAGGCGGCAATTTCTTGCCGCCTAAAATGATCTGAAACATGTGAAAAATCCTGTAAACAGGAGCTTTTGAAGTTATTAAATCTCCTTCAGTAATTCCTCAACCGCTTTACGTAATTGGATATCGTTATCATTGATCACATCTTCTGGTGAAGGATCTATATAGATATCCGGTTGAGCTCCATTGCCCTCCATATTAGTTCCATCTGCCATATACCAACCACTTCCGGGCATACGCATACTGGAACCATCAAGAAAGTTTTTATGACCTGTACCGATAACTGAACCACTGGTTGGCATTCCGATAACTTTACCGAGTTTTTTATATTTGAAAATATTGGGGAAAATCTCAGCATCAGAGAAAGAGTTTTCGTTTATCAAAAGGATAAGTGGTTTTTCCCAGATACGAGATGGTGTTTTTTCTTTCTTTTCATCGAAGATTCGATTAGTCTGGAAACCATAAGATTCCCGGGTAAGATCCTCTAACAATCTATCGTGGATATAACCACCGCCATTATTACGAACATCAATAATCAAAGCGTCTTTATCGATATTTTCGGCAAAGAGATCCTGCACAAATTGGTCATAACTTCTATTATCCATCGAGCGAATATGTAGATATCCAAGACGACCTTTACCCCACTCTTCTACTTTCAAACGACGCTCTTCAACCCAGTTATCATAATACTGGCTATAGTGCTGCCAGTAGCTTAATCCTTTTACAACAATCGTTTTATCGCCGTCATCAGTTTCAACTACTATGGTTATTTTCTCTTTTGCTTTATCCATAAGAAGAGGAGTTATATCCTGTTTTTTTGATATCTCGACTCCATCAATACTGATAATTTTGCTACCAACCGGAATATTGTATGGTTTGC
Source organism: uncultured Candidatus Cloacimonadota bacterium (assembly GCA_964441785.1). Taxonomy (GTDB): domain Bacteria; phylum Cloacimonadota; class Cloacimonadia; order Cloacimonadales; family TCS61; genus CAYYLA01. Next base: position 1,450 of record CAYYLA010000073.1, read on the forward strand.
TGAATTTTGATTTTCTATAGATTTTAGTAATTACAGGTTTTGACTGTGGTCCAGAACCATCTTCTAATTCTATACCCAGAAATGCTTTAGCATAGGTTTTAAAATCATCTTCCTTTCTTGGATAGAAGCCGGTATGAGAAGCATCTACCTCACCAATCATCTCATCAACGATCTTCGCAAGAACATCGACGTCATTAGCATATTGCAAATATCTTGAGAATCTATCATAGGATTTATCCCAATCTATCCCATGCATATTTTCGTTGTAAAAACCTTCCTCAAACTCGGCCCAGACGCGATCAAACACCAGATGGTTCAGATCCTTCTCATTATATTGATATTTGAAACTATTCTTAATCATCTCAGCTTTCTTTGATTTTGGATTGAATTTATAGAGGTGATTATTATTTACATAATAAAAACTGTTACTTTTCTTATGATATTCAAAATGGTTAATCTCACCATTGAAGGTTTTAAGAAGTTTATCATTTTCACCGTTGAAATTACAGGTTCTCAGATTGAATTTGTCATCAACATAATTAACGTAAACCAGGGTAGAATCATCAGTAACCGCCAGAGTCCAATTATATCCAAGACGATTAACTATTGGTTTTTGACGAAGCTTAATATCCTCGAAATCAACAGTAATTTCCGGTTCGGTTTTGGTTGTATCTTTTTCCGTATCTTCATCTGCGAGAATCTCTTCCCAGTTATCCTCTTCATCATAGAAGTCTTCTTTTGCAGCCAGATCAAGGCGGAAAATATTACCGCTTCTACTATAGAACATCAGATTCTCTTTAACATTGATTTGCTGGTCATTCACACCACCTTTGTTGGTCATAAGCAGGTTAAGATCTTTAGAATCAAGATCAAAATGGTGTAGTTGGGCAAGCCAGCCTGGTTGTCTTACAGACCAGATAAAGGTATCATTATTACTGATAGTTATTCTATCAGCGATGGTAAGCTCTTTTGGTAGCTTCACAGGATCTTCTGCCAGAGAGTCGGCAACTGCTACAAAGCGATTCCAATCCTTATCAATATAATGAACAACAATATTATCCTCTATTTTATAGATATCATCAACATACATATTCTTGAGCCACTTAACAGGTTTGATATCATCGGTATCAAGAATAGAGGTTTTATACAGAGTTGGAATACCTTTGTTAAAGGTTGAGTAGAAAATGGTCTGATTATCTTCTGCTATAATGATATCATCAATGCCTTTCTGATCAAATGTCAGTTGTTTTACATCACCACCTTTAGCAGGCATGGCAAAGAGATCAAATTTATAGGTAAATACAATAAGTTTACCATCAGGAGAGATGGCGAAATTATTAAATCTATTATGTAAATCCTCTTTAGTGATCTCATTATCTATCCAATCTTCTTTGATATCTATATGGAGTTTCAGACTTTTACCCAAGCGGGGATTATAGGTCCAAACCTCATCAAAAAGGGTGAAAACAAGAAAATCTTTATCCTTTGCAATAGCTATTTCTTTAACTGATTTCTCATTAAAAGCAGAAAGTTGCTGACGTGTATTCTCAAAACCCGGTTCCATGGAATAGAGTTGGAACAATGTTCCATCGGAGCCAGCAAAATATATCTTATCCTTATCTGAAGCAAAAACCGGATAAATCTCGGTAAATTCATTATCTGTAATACGTGTATATACTTCATCCTTCAGATCACACATCCACAATTCACCATCAACGCTACCCTGATATGATTCTCGGGTAGAATACCCACGGCGATTAAAAATTATTTTGGAATCATCCTTACTGAGGTGTGCATTACTTCCGGAGTAAGAGGCTATAACCTCGTAATTACCTTTAAGATCCATTTTATAGAATTTATAACCATAACCAGGAGAATAACGGGATACCAGAAGGTCTTTATTGTTAGAAAACCAATCTGAAACCCAGAAAATATCATCAGAGATCAACTGAGCTTCTCCCCCCTCTATCGCCATATAATAGAGTCCTGTCCAACCTCTACGATTAGAATTAAAGGCAATATACTTACCATCGGGTGAGACAACAGGGCTCGATTCCGTACTTGGATTATCGGTTAACCTGAAAGCAGTACCACCGCTGGAATCAACCTTCCAGAGATCACCTTTATAGGCAAAGACAACGGTTTTTCCATCGGGTGAAAGGGCCGGATCATCTATAAAATGTGGTTCAAAAGCCAAAACAAAGTTAAACATTACCAGTACAAGTGCTAAAACAATAAATTTCTTCATCTATTATCCCCCAAATTGAATTTCTGATATTGGTTATTTGTGATAGTCAAATTTGTAAAGCACTTTTTTGATTTACGCTAAAATGAGTGTTCTGATAAAAATAGCTTGAAGATATTTTAATTGTGAAAATTATTGGAAAAAATCTAATCTAAGAGGATGTATAGTGATAAAAAAAAATGTAATTGTATTGCTCTTGATCATGCTGTGCATTGTTTCATTATCTGCAGCAAATGTAGTTGCACAAGTTGGTCAGAATAGAATCTATTTCGAACAATTGGCACAGGAGATGCAACAATTGGAGTCGATGGATGACATCAGTTATAGTGATTTACGTAATCTTGCTTTGGAAAACCTGATTGAGAAAGAGTTGTTGAACATATATGCGGAAGAGAACAATATCTTTGTAAGTTCAGAAGAACTGGATTCATTTTTTATAGATCAGTTAGGGTCAGTTTCCCGTTTTCAAACCGAGGGGTTATTCGACTTTGATAAATATGAACAATTTAAAGAGACAGAAAACGGGAAAAATATCTTAACAGAGATGGAGAAAGAGGTATTAATCAGAAAAGCAAAGACATTGATAATTTCTCAATTCAATATCACCGATGATGTATTATTGAAGGAGTACATCATCAACAATGCCGAGATTGACATCAGCTATTCCATTATTGATGTAGATGCAGCAAATGTTACTGATGATTTTACCGCAGAAGAGGCTACCAACTATTTCTATAATAATCGGAAGGATTTCCTTTCTCCCCGCAAGGTGATGTATGATTTTGTTATAGTACCTTTTTCGGAGTTCTCCGCTTCTGCAGAGGATTATTATGAGCTATCTTACCGACAGATCGTTCCAGCTGATTCCCTCTTTACTTCAGCAGAAATAGATAGCATAAAGTATGATTTCATTAACAATTATATGAAACAAAAAGCATTGGAAACAGCTGAAGAACAGATGATAAAATTGAAACGATCCAACACCAGTGATTACCCAGTTTTAACCTCTGATTTTCTAGCGGAGAATGAAAGCTTTGGGCAATTGCCATCCAACCTTTCCAACAAAGCTTTAGAGATGGAACGTGGTGATATATCCAACCCAATAGATATAGGAATCGGATATCTTATTCTTAAGGTTAGAGACGTCACAGAACCTGATTATCTTGAATTAGATGAGAATCCTGAACTGGTTTGGGAAACATATATTAAGCATCGAAAAGAACAGTATCACGAAGGGCAATTCAGATCCTATTTTTCAAAGAATATTGATGATTTTATCATACCTGTATCGGTTGTTAAAGTGATGAAAATCAAGAAACCGATTTATAAGCTGAACACCAGCGATGATGAGTTTATAAAAGAGATCCGTGATGAAATTTCCAGACGTGGTAATGATGAGGAATCCCTGGAATACATCGCTGAGCAATACAATCTTAAAGAGAAAAATCTTATTGTAATGTTAGAGAAATTCTACAATGAAGAGAAGCTGGCTGATACCCTGGCTGTGTTGATTAATGAAGGCTTCAAAGCTGGTTTCTGCCAATTTGATGATGATGATTATTACTATCAGGAAACAACCTTTTTCCCTGAATTTATTCCACGTTTCAGTGATATAAAAAATCAAATCCAGGATATCCAATATACCAATGAGATGGATGAAAGTGATTACCAGACATTCTTTGAAGAACACAGTAAGGAATTTAGAGCAGCTGACAGTTTACAGCTGGGTGGAGCATACTTTTTTATTGCCAATGATACCATTGCAATCGACAGCACAATGGTTTACGAATATTATCGGGATAATCTGGATAGTTTTTATCTGGATAAATCCGTTGCTTTTGATTATATTGCTGTAGATAAACGACAAACGATTAACCGGATAAGAAATTATTTACTCTATGATGTGGATTTTGATTTGCTGAAATATTGTTATAGTAATGAACTTGAAATAGCCAATATCCAATATCATCAGCAGAAAGATCTGCCTGTGATTATTGAAGAGAATCTCAATGTAATCGATAAGGGTGAGATATCCCAGCCTATTGAATTTGAAAATCAATGGGTAATTCTAAGGAAAATTGATACTAAATCCGAAGGGGTCCAGAACTTTGAGGATGTGAAAGATGATATTGGAGCGATGCTTTGGGAGAATGTAGCCAGGGAGATTGTTTATCAAAATGCCAAAACAGCATTTGATTCGACCTCATATTTCTCACAGATTCGAAGTTACGCAGATTCTTCAGCGGTTTTCAAAACAGAATTTCAAGATATTAAAGAACCCTTCGAAATCCTGGGGGACTTAAGCAAATATGGACAGGAATTTCTGCGTTTCTGGCGTAATGAAAAATACAGTTCTATCATCAATTTGCCTGATGATAAAGGATATGCTGTCATCTATATTCTCAGAAAAAAGCCATCCAAAGCAATGACCTTTGACGAAGCTTTGCCGCAGTTAAAGAAGATATTTACCTCAAGAAAATCATTTGATACAGCTGAGGCGTATGTAAAGGGATTGCGAGAACGCATTCTTGACGGTGAAGACCCCAATGAACTGCTCTATTTTCTGGGAGGTTGGCAACAGGAAGAAAACCTCGATTTCAATAGTAAAATTTTTGGCAAAGAGTGGAGTAGATTAATTTTAGAAGACATTGCCAGTCATGAAGAGGGATATTTCAGTCCAATTTTAAGTCTATCGGAGAAGCAACTTCTTTTCTATCAGATCAATCGTTTAAAAAAGATACCACGTGATCAATTTCTGGCAGAGAAAGATCAGTTCAAACAGGAATTATTGGATAAGAGATATCAGCAATGGTTAAACCAATTCAGGAATACCATTGGTGTAGAGAACAGCAATTATTGAGAGAAAAACTCATAAGAGTAGAACTCATAAGAGGAGAATCCATGAGACATCGATTATTTTTATTCATATTCATTTTAGGTATTTCAATGCTTTTCTGTTCGGAAGTAGATACGCTTTACTTTCTTCAGACAACTGATGTTCACGGTCATATACTATCCTATAATTACAAAACCGATAAAGTAACCGATCATGGTCTGGATAGAATAGCAACCCTGATTGACAGTTTTCGAGCAAATCATGAGCATGTGATATTGATGGAAACTGGTGATCTTTTTCAAGGTTCACCCTTAAGCGATTATTATTTTCATCATCAAAGTGAAAAACAAAACCCCATTATTGATGTTGTAAATGCTTTGCAATATGATGTTTTTACGGTAGGAAATCATGAGATTGAATATGGCCCGGAGATATATGATGCCCTGGAAGAAGCCTGCAATTTTCCCTGGCTGGCTGCGAACTCAATTGTAAATGACAGTACAACCTATTTTAAGCCATACGAAATCATGGAGATTGATGGCATTAAAGTTGGCATATTGGGATTAACAACTCCGGCTATTCCCTTGTGGTTGAATAAGGATAAATATCCTGGAATTTACTGGGAAGATATGCTGATTAGTGCCAGTAAATACAGAGATATCATGAGACCTCAGGTTGATATTCTGGTTGGATCATTTCATGCCGGTTTAGATTGGAAGGACGGTGCTGAACAGTGTGAGAAAAAAGGTGTACCCTACGAAAATTATTCGGCAGCTGTTGGTGCAATTGTTCCCGATTTTGATCTGATTTTTTCGGGACATTCCCATGTTGTATTTCCAAAGAAAAAACTCACATCAACACATAGTGATGTTACTATGTATTGTAATTCCGGTTATCATGGACATTATCTGGGAGTAGCTGAGGTTATTGTTGAGAAGAACAATGAAGAGGTAAACATAGTCAAGCGAACCACCTGGAATATCCCGGTAGAAACAGTTGAACCATCAGCAAAAATTGTTGAACTGATGCAACCCAGTCACCTAGAGCTAAAACAATTCCTCACCAGAGAGATAGCGTCTGTAGATGGCGTTATAACGACCGAGAATGCGTATTTTGAGGACAATATAATAACCGAAACCATCAACTTGGCACAGCTGGATTACACAGGAGCCGACATATCCTTTGCCTGCTGTTTTAACACCGGATTAAGGGTTGAAAACCGACCTTTTAATGTAAGAGATGCTTATACTGTTTATCCTTACGAAAACACACTATATCTGATTGAGTTGACTGGCAACCAGATTAAATCATTCCTGGAAAATGCAGCCAGATTCTTCGTTATTGAAGATGGAGTAATCACACGATCAAAGGATATGGCCGGATATAATTATGATATGGCCGAAGGTATAACCTATCAGATTGATCCAAAACGTGCAGAAGGCGAAAGAGTTGTAAACCTTATGTTAGATGATACACCGCTTGATATGATGGCAACGTATAAAGTAGCATTAAACAGTTTTCGTTTTAATGGTGGAGGTGGATTGTTAGAACATCCCAAAGATAATCCTATTAAAGTAATAAGCGAATCAAATGAAAAAGTTAGAGACATATTGATAAATTTTCTTGCTCAAAAAAATAAAATTGAATTAAATGTCGATAGTAACTGGGAGCTGATAAGATAAGGAGTAATAGGAGTTATGGGTCTTCAACAGATTTTGTTAATAGTGTTAACCGTCATAATCGTCGGAATTGCTGTATCAGCGGGGATTTATATGTTTAATCTACAGGCTGTTCAAGCAAACAGAAATGCTTGTATTGCGGATGTAAATAATATCGGAGCTAATTCTTTAGCATTTTTAAGAGCACCCAGAAATATGGGTGGTGGAGAAGGTAATTGGATACCCTACGACAGACCGGGACATGCAGATCGTTCTGCCGGAAATGCTTTGGGAGAATGGTTGAGTTGGGTAGATTATGAAGAATCTGCTCAGGGTGATAAGTATTATACTGGAAATTCCGTTGTCTGGATGAACCTATCATCTTGGGAAGGAGATATCTTAACCATTATCGCATCAGGCAATGAAAAAGGTCGTGACTACACATATAAAAGTAAAGGGCATGGCGAAAATGGATGCGTTGAAGTGAAAATGACCATCAGTAAAAAAACAAAAGTGATGAATCTTGAGATTTTAAACTAAGGAGGCGATTTGAAAAAGGGAGAAGGATTAAGAAATAAGTTACCCTGGTACACAATTTCATTATTAATAACAGTATTAGGAGCAATATCTATCGTTTTATTTTTTGGATTATATTATTTTGGAGCATCGGGTTTCATTTTCTGGGCGATAGTTTGTTCCTGGATCATAATTTTAATAATCACCACCTTAGAGATAAGCCGATTGGAAGCACTTCAGAAGTTTATAATCAAGGAATATGAAAGTAGAATTGAAGAGTTACAAAAAGAAATAGAAGCAAGCAAAAAGGGTTAAACTTCCCAATATTGCTATCTAATAAATATTTCTGATTGACATTTACCCCAAATATCTGGTTTTAACCTTATAAAACAGGAATTTGGGGTATTCATGAATAAAGATTTTCTAAAGCTAATCTTTCAGGAGGATTTGGCTTCTGAAGGAGACATAACCAGCAAAGCAATTTTTGATGACGAAACAGCTGTATTTTCAATAATTTCAAAGGCTAATGGTATTGTATGTGGAATCAATCAAATTATTGAAATCTTCCAATATGCAGATAACTCAGTTGATGTAAAGACCTATAAATCTGATGGTGACTCCTGCGTCCGTGGCGATGAAATTGCACGAATCACAGGACCTGTAATTTCAATCCTGCAAACTGAGCGAATAGTGTTAAATTTCTTATCACACTTAAGTGGCATTTCTACAAAGACCGCCGCTTTTGTGAAGGAAGCCAGAGGCAAATCAGTAATCCTCGATACCAGGAAAACAATACCGGGGTTGCGTGCATTAGAGAAGTATGCCGTTAAGTGTGGTGGGGGTAATAATCATAGGATGGGATTATTTGACATGGTAATGATTAAGGACAACCACATTGATGCAGCTGGCTCAATAACCGCAGCAGTAGAAAAAGTTAAGAATCGTTGGGGAGCGGCCTACACCATTGAAGTAGAAACGCGTACCCTGAAAGAGGTAAAAGAAGCATTAGATTGTAAGGTTCATATTATCATGTTGGATAATATGGATAATAAAACCATGGAAGCAGCAGTAAAACTGATTAATCAACAGGCCAAGACCGAGGCATCAGGAAATATGACACTGGATCGGATAAAAGGAGTTTGCGATACTGGTGTAGACTATATTTCAATAGGAGCTTTAACACATACGGTTAAAGCCTTTGATTTTTCACTAATTAAAAGGAAATAGATTATGGCTCATCAACTATTGATTGATATCAAAGACATGAAGAAAAAGTTAAAATCCAAACTGACCATTGCAGCGCATCACTATCAAAGGCCTGAGGTGGTTGAATTCTCTCATCTGGTAGGCGATTCTTATAAACTTGCAGTTGAATGCAGTAAAATCGAATCGAAATATATCCTTTTTTGTGGTGTATTTTTTATGGCTCAAGGTGCAGCCTTATTAGCAAATGAGGATCAGAAAGTTATAATGCCAAATATGGAAGCAGGATGTCCATTAGCCAGCATGATCTCGGACAAGCAAGCCGAGAAAGCCTGGGAAATAATAACAGCAATCAGTAAAAAACCGGTTGCCCCTGTAGCTTATGTTAATTCCAATTTGGATGTTAAAGATTTTTGTGGCAGAAATAATGGATCTGTTTGTACAAGCAGTAATGCAAAAAAAGTTATCTCTTACTTTCATGATAAGGGTTATGCAGTCTTCTTTATGCCTGATTATAACCTCGGTATTAATACCTCGAGAAAATTGGGTATCGATCCTAACAATATCCTGAAGATAAATCGAGATTTCACCCATGTGAGTCCTAAATCAGATGGAGATTATGATATGTTCATCTGGGATGGATTCTGTCATGTTCACAAATTATTCACTGTGGATGCTATCAATAAAATGCGCGACCAATTTTATAAGATTAAGGTTATTGTACATCCCGAATCCAATCCTGAGGTCGTAAAAAATGCAGATGCTGCCGGTTCAACTCAGTTTATTTATAACTATGTTCGCAAATCACCTCCAGGATCAAAATGGGCAATAGGAACAGAAAGCCATTTTGTTGAGCGTCTTGCTATGGAATTTCCTGATAAATTTATCACCCCATTACAGGAATCACCCTGCCCTGATATGGTAAAAATCACCGCCTTTAATGTCTGGGAATCATTAAAATCAATAATCCGATATGAAGAGGGTGAAGGTAAGCTGGAATACGAAATGCGGGTAAATCCATATTATCGTGAACACGCAGCCTTAGCTATTAAGCGGATGATCGAGATAACCAATGCATAAAATTTATGATGTCATTGTCGTAGGAACCGGTATTTCAGGATTGTCAGCAGCGATTATGCTGCATGATGCCGGTTTGGATGTATTAGTACTAACCAAAGAGCTTGAGATCGCAGAGACGGCAACCAACCATGCTCAGGGTGGTATTATAGCCTGGAAAAAGGGTGATA
>CAYYLA010000074.1:0-11111 GCA_964441785.1 uncultured Candidatus Cloacimonadota bacterium
CCTCAATCTCACATGCTTCCAGCTCGATCTCATCAATTGTGACATCCTGGATCTTAGTCACTCCGGCCATGGTATGTACTCATCTTGCAGGAGAGATATAGGTTTCGATATACCGATCACCGCTTGGTGGGATCTGAATAAGAAACACAAAATCCACGGTAAAGCTGATTATCTTGTTGGCATTGGTGGAACAGTTACTTCCATGGGTGCGGTTAAACATAAAATGGTTAAATATGATCCATCCATTATTCAGGGATCAGAATTAACTTTAGATGAGGTGAACAAACAGATCGGTGATTATAGTTCAAAAACTATAGAACAACGTAGGGAAATTGCTGGATTACAACCAAAAAGAGCAGATATAATTCTTGCAGGAGCCGGCATAGTAAAAACAATTATGGAAACCTTCCAGGTAAAATCTTTTTTCATTAGTGATAGAGGATTACGACATGGATTATTATACGATCGCTTTTTAGTGAAATAGGTTTTTTAATCAGGAGGAATAATGGGGAATATTTTTTCAAGTAAAACAAAAAAATTAGAAGCAGAAATAGAGAGCTTCTTAGATAGAGTCAGCACTGCCAGTTTAATCTTTTTAGAAGGTATCAAAGCTTATCTAAAAGGTAACTACGAAAGATTTGAACAATACAATACAGAATTAGGTGATTTAGAGTCTGCTGCAGATGAAACCCGTCGCGATATTAAACACCAGCTCTATACCTATATGCTAATTCCAGAAGCACGAGGTGATGTCTTGGGATTATTAGAAACATTGGATGATGTCATAGATATCTGTGAGAAGGTGTTAGAGCAATTTTCTATCGAAAAGCCGGAAATACCAGAAGAAATGGTTTCTGGCTTTATGGAACTAGCAGAACTATCTACTAAAGCTGTAGAAGAGCTGGTAAAAGCTTCCAGAGCTTTCTTCAAAGAAATCAAAATGGTTAATGATTATATTAATAAGGTTCATTTTTACGAACATGAAGCCGATAAAGTTGAAGAATTGATCAAAAGAAAAGCTTTTGAGTCTACTGAGATTACTCTCTTTAGTAAAAGAGTTCACATGAGATATTTTGTTGAAAAGATAGCTGCAGTATCTGATATGGCAGAAACCGTTGCTGAACGATTAGCTGTTTATGCAATTAAAAGAAAATTGTAAAAAGGCTATTTAATGTTAACAACTTTATTTTTTCTCTCAAGCGGGCTTTTTTTAGGTTGGTCTTTAGGTGCTAATGATGCTGCCAATATTTTTGGCACAGCTGTTGGCACAAAAATGATAAAATTTTATACAGCAGCCTTAATTTGTGCAATTTTTCTTATTTTCGGTGCAGTCCAGAGTGGAGCCGGAGCATCACACACATTAGGTAAATTAGGAGCTATCGACACAATGGCAGGAGCATTTATTGTTGCTCTTTCTGCAGCTTTAACAGTGATGTGGATGACTCGTGCCGGCCTGCCTGTTTCCACATCTCAAGCTATTGTCGGTGCTATTATCGGTTGGAATCTATTTTCACATAATGGAACTGGATTTGAAACATTGGAAAAGATAGTGGGGACTTGGGTATTCTCCCCCATTTTGTCAGCTTTTTTTGCATTTATCTTATTTCATATAGTTAAACAAATAGTAGAAAACAGCCGAATTCATCTTATTCGCCTCGATAAAATCACTAGAGTTGGATTAATTATAGTTGGAGCATTTGGATCCTACAGTTTAGGTGCAAATAACATAGGTAATGTGATGGGAGTTTTTGTTGAATCATCTCCTTTTAGAGAATTTTATATTGGCTCATTCCATGTCACAGCAATTCAGCAGTTATTTCTATTAGGCGGGTTAGCAATTGCAGCCGGAGTTTACACATATTCAAAAAAGGTAATGATGACTGTCGGAAAGGGAATTTTTGCTCTTACTCCCATAACAGCTTTTGTAGCTGTAGCTTCCAGTTCAATAGTGCTTTTCCTCTTTGCATCTCAAGGTTTAAGAGACTTACTTTTGTCACATGGGTTACCGGCATTTCCACTTGTCCCTGTTTCCAGTTCTCAAGCTATTGTTGGTTCTGTAATAGGTATCAGTCTAGCCAAAGGTGGTAGAAATGTTAAGTTTCTCATGCTTGGTAAAATCAGTCTTGGATGGTTGGTAACACCACTAGGATCAGCAATTATCTGTTATCTTATGTTATTTTTTATGCAAAATGTGTTTATGCAACCTGTGTATATTCACTAAAAGGAAATAAATGGTTAAAGTATTTTTCTATCTTTCCAGTGGTTTATTTTTAGGATGGTCTTTAGGTGCCAACAATGCAGCCAACTTCTTTGGTACTGCTGTTGGAACCAGAATGGTAAAATTCAAAACCGCTGCCATTGTCTGCAGCATATTTGTTATTATTGGAGCTGTTGTAAGCGGTGCGGGAACATCTCAAACCCTGGGAAAACTAGGAGCTATAAACACATTAGCCGGTGCATTTATTGTTGCTCTTTCTGCAGCTATAACATCGTTATTTATGACAAAATCCGGCATCCCAATCTCTACCAGCCAGGCAATTGTGGGCGGTATTGTAGGTTGGAATATTTATGCAAATCAACCTACAGATATTTCAGCGTTATACAAAATAGCAGGAACCTGGGTATTCTCACCTATATTAGCTGCTTTAATGGCTTTTCTATTGTTTCATTTAACAAAAGCAATTCTTGATAAAAGCTCTATACACCTTATCACATTAGACACCTTTACTAGGAATGCTCTGATTATTGCAGGAGCCTTTGGTGCTTATAGTCTTGGAGCCAATAATATTGGTAATGTTATGGGTGTTTTCATCAATTCTTCTCCCTTCAAAGATGTCACCATCGCCAATCTATTCCAGCTTTCTTCGATTCAACAACTATTTCTTTTAGGTGGAATTGCAGTTGCTATCGGTGTTTTCACCTATTCTAAAAGAGTTATGCTTACGGTTGGATCTGATATCTACAAACTTACACCAATCACAGCTCTTATCGTTGTTATCTCTGTTTCCTTAACTCTATTTCTTTTTGCCTCTGAAACATTGCGTGATTTTCTAATCAGTTATAATCTCCCTACCTTCCCGTTAGTTCCAGTCTCCAGTTCTCAAGCTGTTGTAGGCTCGGTTATGGGTATCAGCCTGGCAAAAGGTGGTAGGAATATTAATTTCAAAATTATTGGTAAAATCAGTCTTGGTTGGATAATTACTCCAATCGCGACATTTATTATCGCCTACATTTCTCTCTATTTTATGGAGAATGTTTTTCTTAAACCTGTTTTTTAATATTGGATAAGAGGACGTTATGATTAAAAAAATTGTTTTATTAGTTGGGATCCTTGCTTTGTTCTCGATTAGTTTAGCTGATACCCCTATCAGCAAAACTAACAGCAACTTCCCCAATAAACCCATCAAAATTATCGTCTATACCGGACCCGGAGGACTTATCGATGTAACAGCTCGTAAATTCTCTGATGTAGCATCTAAATACACTGATGTAAACTTTGTAGTAGAGAATAAACCCGGAGCTGGTGGTATTGTAGCCCTAAAAAAAATCCTCCAATTACCTTCCGATGGTTATAGTATCTACGCCTGCACCAAATCAAATATAGCAAAATTTGTCTCAACTGGTGGAGAATCCTACATCGATTCAATGGAATGGTTAGCTATGCTTATGGCTGATCCTGAATGCGTAATTGTAAATAATCAAAGTGAAACAGCCAATTGGGATGATATAATTAATAATAAAAAAGAGCAAATCTGGGTTGGTCCTGCAACCGGCGGATTAGATCATGTAACAGCACTAAAGGTTTGGGAAGCTTTTGATATTGATGCTAAATGGATACCCTATAAAAGTGGTGGTAAAGCAGTTGCAGCCCTTTTAGGGAACCAAGGGGTAGCCTATGTAGGAAACCCCAGAGAAGTCCTAGCAAATCCGGATCTTACAATTGCTGCTGTTTCAAGCGCTAAACGAATTCCTCAGTTTCCCGAAGTTCCAACCTTTAGAGATCTAGGAATAGAAACACTTGATAATGAATATATGTGGCGTGGTTTTGCTATTAAAAAGGGAGTTGATGAAGAAATTTTACAATGGTATAAAGAATTATTCACTGCTGTAACCAATGATCCCGAATGGAGAGATTTTTGGGAAAAAGGTGGTATCGATGTACTGTACCATGGACCGGAAAAATTCAGAGAAATTGTTAAAGAAGATGAAGAGATATTCAAACACTATCTAACTAAGCTTGAGATTATAAAATCCTCTGATTCTAACAAGTTCACAAATTTTGTTTCAGGAAAATACTTCAACTTATTCATACTTCTTTTAATCATAATAATTATCGCTTCAGGTTTTATCATCTCACGATCAAAGATTGCCCACCTTCTAGAGAGAATCATTATTATCGAATTCTTTCTTGCACTCTCTATAATTTTCTATCTACTATCCTACATGTTCCCTGATAGTGGAGCAGTGGGACCGGCAGTAGTTCCACGCTTGTGGATCTATTTTTTAATCCCATTAAATATACTACTTATAATTAAAACCATAAGATCAAAAAATTTGATAAAAGTACCAGAAACTCAGCTGGATCTAGTCTATAAGATTATTATTACTTTGATTCTTTACCTTATCTCTATCTACTTTCTGGGTTATTTTATAAGCTCATTTATTTTTGTGTTGGTAAGTTTAAAAATATTAGGATACAAAGCTAAATTAAAAGCGTTAATAATTGCAATCAGCTGGATTTTATTTTCCTGGTTGATTTTCTACAAATTGCTCTATGTGCCCTTACCAACCGGCATAATATTCGATTTAATTTAAGGGGAAAATATGGAAATGCTCAACAATCTTTTAGCAGGGTTCAGCTCTATCGCAGGGATCATCCCTATATTGATTATCACCTTAGGAGTAACCTTGGGTATAATAACTGGAGCTATGCCTGGTTTATCTCCTTCAATGGGGGTTGCTTTACTGGTACCTTTCACCTATGCAATGTCCCCTAATCTAGCACTAATTCTATTGGTATCAATATATATTGCAGCAAACTATGGTGGCTCTATTACAGCTGTAACTATCAATGCTCCCGGAACACCTTCGGCAGTTGTTACCTCCTTTGATGGCTATCCTCTTACCAAAAAAGGAAAACCAGGTATTGGATTGGGTGTATCTCTAATCTCATCTACAGTTGGTGGTATTATCGGAACATTAATATTAATATTCTTCTCTGCCCCACTCGCTAAATTAGCACTAAAATTTCACCCTTCTGAATATTTTGCCTTAGCTATTTTTGGCTTAACAACAGTAGCATCATTGGGTGGCGAAAATTGGATTAAGGCTTTTATTGCTGCCATGTTTGGATTATTGCTTAATACCATAGGAATAGATCCAATCTCAGGTGTAAGTCGTTTTACTCTTGGAATACACCACCTTTATGATGGTTTCTCTTTGATACCGGTATTAATCGGATTATTTGCTCTTAGTGAGATTTTTAAGCAACTTGAGAATAAAAACCTGGAAAATCCCCCTGCTGTTGGTGTTAAATCTCAATGGCCGGCTATCAAAGATTATTGGAAACTAAAGTTCACAATTCTGCGATCTTCCATTATTGGTACTCTTATCGGAATTTTCCCGGGTGCTGGTGCTACTATCGCTGCTTTTGTTTCTTACGATATTTCTAAAAAAATCAGTAAAACCCCAGAAGAATTTGGACATGGTAGTGTAGAAGGTGTTGCCTCAGCCGAAGGAGCCAATAGCAGCTCTGTTGGCGGAGCTTTAGTTCCCCTATTAACCTTGGGAATCCCAGGAAGTGCATCAACAGCAGTTTTAATTGGTGCTCTTATGATTCATGATCTTACCCCGGGACCAAGACTTTTTGTATCTAATCCTGGCATTATCTATGGATTGTTTGCCAGCTTACTTGTGGCTAATATTATTTTATTAATCCTTGGATTGTGGGGTAGCAAACTCTGGATTAAAGTTACAGTTATTCCTAAAAGAGTTCTCTTCCCTTTGATTTTTGCAATCTCAATAATTGGTAGTTTTGCGGTTCGAAATTCATTTTTTGATATCGTATCCTGTCTCGCTTTTGGTGTCTTCGGATGGATTTTAAAACGTAATAATTATCCTGTAGCACCCATTGTGTTAGGATTAGTTCTAGGTAATATCGCAGAAACAAACTTCCGTCAAGCTGTTATGATGGGAGGTTATAATGTATTCTTCACAAGACCTGTCAGCCTAATCTTATTGCTGACAGCTCTATTAAGTTTAGCTTATCCAATTTTTAAAAAAAAGAAGCAAAAAAAATAGGAGGAAACAATGAAAAGACTATTATTAGTTAGTTTGTTTATGTTGTTGCTTGTTAACGCGGTTGCTGTTGAAAGTGATGGTAAATTACTTTGGGACAATGGATTACTTAAATGGAAATCCAACGATGGTATGTTTGAAACCAGAATGGATGTAAGAATCTATATGGACTATGCTAAGTTCATGGGTAATGACAATGATTTCCGTCAAGGAACCATGCTCCGTAGAGCACGTTTAGGTGTTAAAACAAGATTCTGGAATGACTGGTTAGCAGAACTTGATTTTGATTTTGCTGATAATGTAGTTGATACTAAAGATATGTGGTTGAGATACGATGGATTTAAAAACAGTTTCATAAAGTTTGGTCAATTCAAAATACCTTTTAGTTTAGAAGAATTAACTAGCTCTCGCCTTATACCACTTTTAGAAAGATCTTATGCGAGCCTTTTTGCACCAGGACGACGAGCAGCTATTGGATACACACGTTGGGGAAAATTCTATCATCTATCATTAGCCTATTATGGCCAGGAATTCGGTCCAAAAGAATCCAGCCGGGTTGATGAAGCTGTTGGGTATGGTGCTAGAGTAGCTATTGCTCCAATTAATAAAGAGGATATAACTCTTCATTTTGGTGGATCTATTGCCAGCCATGGTACTATTGACTCTAAAGGACAGGAAGAAGATTATAAATCAGAAATGGAATGTAAAATGGGTGATACAGAAATAATCGATACTGATGTTATCTCTGGTATTGACACAGAGAATGTTTTCGGTGGTGAAGGTGCTTTTCGTTTCAAAAATATCAATGCTCAAGGTGAATACATCATGGCAAAAATGGATAGAGAAACGCACTTAAAAGATGCTGAATTCTCTGGAGGATATGCATTATTAACCTGGATTATTACTGGTGAATCAAAACCATATCTTATGGATGAAGGTGAATTTGGTAAAATCATCCCTAAATCTAATAAATTAGGTGCATGGGAACTTGTTGCCAGATATAGTTTTATAAATATGACAGATGAAGATGCCTATCAAAATGAAAGCGCATTTTCTTCTGATAATGTTGGTATCTATGGTGGTAAGGCTGCTAATATAGCTTTAGGACTTAACTGGTATCCAAACCCTAATCTTCGCTTTATGATGAACTATATCATGGTTGATAATTCCGAAACTGCTGATGGCACAGGAAATCTTATTGGAAATGATGATTTCAGCGTACTTTCAGCTAGAATAGTTGTAATGTATTAACAAGGAGGAGTAGATGAAATATTTATTGATTTTAACCCTAATGCTTGGCTTATTCTTTACTG
This sequence comes from uncultured Candidatus Cloacimonadota bacterium, assembly GCA_964441785.1. Classification (GTDB taxonomy): domain Bacteria; phylum Cloacimonadota; class Cloacimonadia; order Cloacimonadales; family TCS61; genus CAYYLA01. Next base: position 7,611 of record CAYYLA010000074.1, read on the forward strand.
CTTGCAGTACAGATGATGATGGACCTACCGGTAACACACCAACAGCCGATATCACAGATTTAGTTATAAACGAATTCCTGGCTAGTAATGATACTGGCGAGCAAGATGAAAACGGTGATTTTGATGATTGGATTGAAATCTACAATCCAAGTGCTTTCGATTTAGATATTGCAGGCTGCTATATTACTGATGAAATTGGTGACACAACTATGACTACCTGGCAAATCCCAACTGGTTCTGATGAAACAATCATTCCAGCTTATGGATTCCTGGTTTTATGGGCAGATAAAGAACCAGATCAAGGTGTTCTACACGTAAACATTAAACTTAGTGGTGATGGTGAAGATATCGCTCTTACCGCAGATGATGGTTTAACTGTTATTGATCAGTTAACTTATACTGAGCAAACTACAGATGTTTCCTATGGCCGTAACCCCGATGGCTCTGATACTTGGGAATCATTTACAACTCCAACACCGGGCGAATCTAATTCTGGTGGTGGAGAACCACAAGGTGGAGTTCTTATTAATGAATTTATGAGCCACAACGATGCAGCTTATGCTGGTGATTTTGATGATTATCCTGACTGGATAGAGCTTTATAACTCTAGCAATGCTCCTGTTAATATTGCTGGCTGGTACCTTACAGATGATATTGAAAATCTTACTCAATCCATGATCCCATCTGACGATGCTGCTGCTACAACAATTCCCGCTGGTGGTTATCTTATACTTATAGCTGATTCTCAAGCAAACCCCGGCACTCTTCACCTCGCCTTTAAATTAAGTGATGATGAAGAATTTGCCCTTGTAGCTCCAGATGGAATAACCATTGTTGATCAAAAAAATACCGGCGTTGTTCCTGATGATATGTCCGAAGGTAGAGTTCCAGATGGTAGCGATAATTGGGAAATACTTGACCCCTCAACACCTGGTGGCCCTAATTAGTCACTAAGATTTAAAAGGAGCTCGTATGAAAATTTTAAAGTGGTTTGTTTTGATGACCTTCGTTGTCGCAATGCTTATTAGTTGTAGTGATGACAGCTCAACAGGTCCTGATGATGAAGATATTGTATTAGTAATTAACGAATTTATGGCCAGTAATGATTATGGCCCTGTTGATGAATTTGGAAATCATGGTGATTGGATTGAGATTTACAACGCTGGTAATGATGATGTTGACTTGGCTGGTATGTATATTACTGACGATTTAACTGACCTCATGGTTTGGCAGATTCCAGGATCCAAATCAGGTGAAACAACTGTTGAAGCTGGTGGTTTTATTGTCCTTTGGGCTGATAAAGAACCAGACCTGGGACCATTACATGTTAATATCAAACTTAGTGGAGATGGTGAAGATATCGCTCTTACAATGAGTGATGGTGTTACTGTTCTTGATCAATTAACCTATGATGCTCAAACTACAGATATCTCTTACGGTCGTAATCCTGATGGTTCCGATACTTGGGAATATTTTGGCGAAGGCTACCCAACAATGCCATCTCCTGGATTCTCTAACGGTACTGGAGAACTACCTTATTCTATGTTTATTATCAACGAATTTATGGCTAGTAATGACTATTCTTATGTTGATGAAAATGGTGAAAACGATGATTGGATTGAGATTCAAAATACTGGTAATATCCCTGGAGATATTGGTGGCTTATATATCACTGATGATTTAGAAGAGTTAAATACATGGCAAATCCCAACTGATGACCCGGAAGCTACAACAATTATGCCTGGTGAATTCTTAATTCTCTGGGCAGATAAAGAGCCAGAGCAGGGTGTTTTACATGTAGATATCAAGCTAAGTGGAGATGGTGAAGCAATCGCTTTAACAGAAGCTGATGCTACAACTGTTATTGATTCACTTACCTATGGTGAGCAAACTACTGATGTCTCTATGGGTAGAATGCCTGATGGATCAGATACTTGGGCTTATTTTGGTGAAGGATATGCTACAATGCCTACCCCAGGTTTTTCTAATGGTACAGGTGAAGCACCTATGGCAAAACTCATGATCAATGAGTTCCTCGCTAGTAATGATAGTTGTTATGCAGATCCAGAAGGAGAATTCGATGATTGGATAGAGATCTATAATGATGGTAATATCCCTGCTGATCTTGGTGGAATGTATATTACCGATGATCTCGGAGATCTTATGATGTGGCAGATTCCAGATACTGATCCAGATTTAACTACTGTTTATCCTGGTGCTTATCTAATCCTCTGGGCCGATAAAGAACCAGCTCAAGGCGTTTTACATGTAGATATAAAACTTGATGCTGATGGCGAAGATATTGGCTTTGTTGAAAATGATGGGATCACCATTGTAGATTCCTATACCTTTGGACCGCAAGAAACTGATGTTTCTGAAGGTAGAGTTACAGATGGAGCTGACGAATGGCAGTTCTTTGAAGATCCAACTCCTGGAGCTTCAAACCAATAAACTTATTTGGCAATGGCAGGGGTTTCCCTGCCATTGCTACATCTAAAGGATGAATATGAAATACCTTTTTGTCATAATTATTACTTTAACCTTATTGACTTCCTGTAGTACTGATGATCCTATTACCGAAAGCACTTTACCAGAACTTGTTCTTATCCAAAGCTACCCTATTGATGTTGCCGAACCCTCTGGCTTAACATATGATCAAAATAGCAACTGTTTATGGACTGTTAGCGATAATAATTGTATGGTTTATAACCTTGATCTATCCGGTAATGTTATTGAAGAACTTCCATACATAGGAAATGATTTGGAAGGAATTACCTTTGATCCCACAACAAACACCCTGTGGCTAGCAGAAGAGTCTGAAAGTGAAATCGTTAATATTAATATGTCTGGAGAAGAACTGGCCAGATATCAATTACCTATTCAGCAAGGTACAAATTCTGGTTTAGAAGGAATTTGTTTAAATAATCTGGGTAATCTATCATTAATTAAAGAGAAAAACCCTGGTAAATTCTTAGCTCTTGATTCCAATTATAATGTGATTAATGATATTGAGTTAACCTTTGCCGGAGATTACTCCGCAATTGTTTATGATATTTCAAGAAATGCTTATTGGATTGTTAGTGATCAAAATGAGAAAATGTATCTCTGGACTTCTGAAAGTGGAGTAACACAGGAATTCTCATTACCATTTTCTAAACCTGAAGGCATCTGCATCCTTCCTGAGCAAGATATCTTTTACTTCGTTAGTGATTCAGAGAATAAACTCTATAAAATGGAGATTCAGTAAAAAATAATTTAAAATTTGATACTTCATTTATCATCTTTCTACTTATTAAACATTAATTATTGTACAATGTTTTGATTATATTCTCTCATTTCAGAACAAATCATTATTTGACAGAGAATTTGCTGAAATCCAAGATTTGTTTTTGGGAGGGTTAATGAAAAAGCCTATACGTTCGTTAGAATTTCATAGCAATCAACTTCACTTAATAGACCAGCGCAAACTACCTGCAATTTATGAAGAATTTATCTGTAAAA
>CAYYLA010000075.1:0-10884 GCA_964441785.1 uncultured Candidatus Cloacimonadota bacterium
GTTTGATTAGTTTTTTTCCAATTTTTAATTCAAAATCAATTGGAATGGCTGTTCGTCCATTGGTCCAAGCTGCTGTTATGTTTTGAAATCCCATAAAATATCTGCTCTTACTGTGATCATAGAACCAACTACTATTTTGCGTTTTACGTCCAGTTTTGGCTTTACTCGTATCATCAAAAATCAAACAACAATCATCTGAAGTTGATTCAGGACAAAGTTGAGAGAAACGTTTAGCGATACGATATAACAAATTTCGCCAATTGTAATATGAATTATTAAGCATATCGTTAATGGGGGTTTTTAGCTTTAGACTTTGATTTTTTACCATTCCGCTAAATATTGAATTACTATTTTCGAGGATGATAACCAAAAAGAAGAAAAGCATTTCAGATACTTTGTAGCCTTTCTGTTTTACTATTTTACTTTGTGATAAGATTGATTCCAAACGAAACATCTTAAATAAACAAAAAATATTATTAGATCCCACACTTGACAGTTTTACCTGATTAAAGCCATTTAACATACACACCTCGTATTTTTTATTGTTTAAGTTATGGCTGTAACTTATTAAACAATAATAATTTACGGGGTTTTTATGTAAAGATATATTTTAAGCTATCTGATTATTTATCAATAGGTTAAATCAAGTCGGAAAGATTAGTAATAATATATTTTCTCATAATAAATCTCCTTTATAAACTGGAATTAAAACTCTTTTCATCAATAGAAAATGATACCTGTGAATCAATAGATATAAAGTAAAAGCTCATTTTTTGGGCAATCTCTTATTTTATAGAATGTAGTAAATTATCAAAAGAGGATGCTACATTGTGAAAGAATCTTTAAATCTCATTGCAACAGAAAATTACATAATATAAACAACCATGAAAGTGCATACAAATTTTTGCTTTGACATCTCCTTTTAACGGAAGAATAAATGAGATAATAATTTTCATTGAAGGAGTTTTAAAATGAATACAGAGACGCGAATAATTTGCACAATTGGACCAGCCAGTTCCAGTCCTGAAAAATTATTGGCATTAGCCAAAGCTGGTATGAATGTTGCCAGACTAAATATGAGCCATGGAGACCACACAACGCATCAGTTGGTAATCGATAATATTAGGAAGGTAAATGCTGATTATGACCAGAATATAAAGATCTTAATGGATTTGGAGGGATACAGGATAAGGGTGGCTGAACTGGATAAGCCAATTAATGTTGAACAAAATGAGGAGATTATCCTGTCATCAACTATTTGTGATACAATCAGAAAGTGTGTGGCTTTCGATTATGATGGTAATTTGGACCTGGTTTCTACAGGGTCGGATTTATTCATAGATGATGGTCATTTGCGATTTAAAATAATCGAGGTTAGAAATGATTCATTAATTCTTAAAACTATTGTGGGAGGAGTTATAAGGTCACGTAAAGGAATCAATATACCTGACCTAATTCTACCAAATAATTTTCTAAAATCCAAGGATATAGAGGATATTAAATTCGGAGTTCGAAACAACGTGGATTGTATTGCTCAATCATTTGTTTGTAATGCTGATAACATGTTAATGATTGCAAAAGAGATTGATGATGCTGGAAGTAAGTGCGGTCTTTTTGCTAAAGTTGAGAATGCAGCAGGAGTAAAGAATATTGATGAGATAATTGATGTCTGCGACGGGATAATGGTAGCTCGAGGAGATCTTGGAATAAGTTTACCCGTTTACAAAGTACCGGTCGTTCAAAAATACATTATAAGTCGTTGCAATCGTAAGAAAAAGCAAGTAATTATTGCTACCCAAATGTTGGAAAGTATGTTGGATTCACCCTATCCAAAACGGGCCGAAGTATCTGATATTGCCAATGCAATTTATGATGAAGCTGATTTTTTAATGTTATCTGCGGAAACTGCTATTGGCAAACACCCTGTACAAACAGTAAAGATGATGCAAAAGATTATCCAATATACAGAGAGTAAGATTTATGTGCAACCGGATGTGTGACAGTTGATGGTTTACGGTTTACAGTTGACGGTTGATGGTTGACGGTTGATGGTTGACCTGGCTTCAGTATTTGCTTTGCTCCGTCTTAACTAGTCTCCCCGTTACGCTGTGGCAGGTGTTTTACTTTTTTGTTACTTGTTCCTGATGGAATATTTTTGTACACAGGTCAAATAAAAAAAATGTGCTATAAATGTATCTTCTTGACAGCAATCAATTTGGATTTTTATATTAGCAAGAGGCTAAAGATTATTTGTAGGAAATGGGTTAATCTGGGGAAGGATTACCTGATTTTGTTGGAGAGGAGGATTGTCTGAAATCAATTAAAATATGCACAATATCTCTAATTTATGTTCTCTTAATAATAGGGTCAAATGTTTTTGCTCAAGCCAAAAGGCATGTTCCGGAAAGTAAACATTCAATACTTGTAATTCACTCATATCACAAAGGATATTTGTGGACTGATGAGATATCTCAAGGGATTGAAAATGTTATCAGTAGAAGTTCAAATCAAACACGAGTTCAATTTGAATATATGGATAGCAAGAGGATCTTTGATGCAGCATATATTCAACAGATAATTGATTTGTATCTCTACAAGTTCAATGGAAGTCATTTTGACGCAATTATATCTTCTGACGACAATGCTTTCAATTTTCTGACAGACTATGGTGAAATGATATTCCCCTATACACCAATAATTTTCTGTGGAACTAATAATATTACATTTGAGAGAGCTGAGCAAATAAAATTATCTACTGGTGTTAATGAAGCAGCTAGTTTTAGAAAGAATATTGAGCTTATACTTGATATTCATTCCGATATCTCTGAAATAGTTGTAATAGTGGACTCCACCACAACCGGAATTCTTGTTAGAAAACAACTTGAGGAGATAATCCCAGAGTTCAGCGATCAAACAGAGTTTTCTTTTTTACAGAACTATAGTGGTGAAGAGCTTTGGGAAACAGTATCTAAATTAGATCCTAAAGCAGTGATTCTATATACTGTGTTCTTTAGAGGCAGGGATGGTAAATTTCTTGAGTATGATGACAGTATTAACTTAATTATTTCTGCAAGCAAAGTACCAGTATATGTGACTTGGGATTTCAGTATGGGGACGGGAGCAGTTGGTGGTTTATTAACTAGTGGCAGAGCTCAGGGAGAAGCGGCTGCTAAGATGGCTCTTCAGATTCTTGCTGGTAATCCCGTAGAAAGTATCCCGGTTTTAATGGAAAGTCCTAATGAGTACATATTCGATTACAACGCGCTGAGCAAGTACAATATAGATGTAAAGAAGCTGCCCAATAATTCAATCATCCTAAATCAGCCTGATATCTACACCAGGAAATACAAATTGTTATTATTGAGAACAGTTATTGCAGGAGCTATATTATTTGTTATTATATTGACTCTTATTTTCAATATATTCCGACGTAAAAGAGCTGAACGTCTTTTAGCTGAAGTAAATGCGAGTCTTGAAGAACGTGTAAAAGTGCGTACAATTGATTTAGAGGAAAGTAATAGTAAATTAAATGATGAAATAGAAGAGAGAACCCTTGCACAAGAAGCTCTGATGAAGAGTGAACGACTTCTAAAGGTGACTGGTAATATTGCCAAGGTTGGTGGATGGGAACTAGATGTGGGAACTCGCAAATTAACTTGGACAGAGGAAATTTATCATATAAATGAGATAGATCTATCTTATGAACCAGATTTAGAATCTGCTTTAGCATTTTATCATCCAGAATCACAATCCTTTATTCAAAAAGCAATTCAAGGTGCTATAAAATCGGGTGCTTCTTTTGATCTAGAATTAAAAATTATAACCTCGAAGGGTAATCTTCGCTGGTGCCGGGCTAAGGGTGAAACCGTTACCAAAGATGGAGTAATCACAAAAGTGTTTGGAACTTTCCAGGATATTACGGAGATGAAAAAAGCTGAAGAATTAATGCAGCGACAAAGCGATAGGATTAAGGTTCTTAATAGTATTATCAGACATGATATTTCTAATGATCTGGCTGTGATTAGAAGTGCAATTAATGTATATCTAAAAAAAGCTGATACAAAGATGTTAGATGAAATAGTTTCCAGAGTAAATAAAAGCACTAAGACAATTTCTGATTACAAACAACATAAAGAATATATTGATTCTAATGTAGATCTGACCGAAATTAATCTTTATGAGATGCTTAAGCGGATACAAAATGAGTTCCCGATATTACAGTTCGCAGTCAGTAAAAAATGTTCTGTTTGTGCAGATGATGCACTTTTCTTTGTCTTCACAAACCTTATCTCAAATTCTATAAAACATGGAAATGCCAGTCAGGTTAATATTAATGTAATAGTTGAGGAAACTACATGTGTAATTAAGGTTGTAGATAATGGAACAGGTATTGGTGATTCTATAAAAGATAAAATTTTCGAAGAGGGATTTTTCTCAGGAGAAACAGGACATACAGGTTTGGGTTTACATCTGGTAGAAGAGAATGTAGATCTTTATGGTGGTACAATAGAAGTAAGTGACAATAAACCACAGGGAGCTATTTTTACTATTACACTAAAGAAAGCGATTTCGAAATAGTTGATGTATATCATTTAGAATTCAGATAATTGTAGTGTTATCAGCGAGATCAAAGCTTTTTCCCTGGGTGTATACAATACAAATCAAGATTGTAAAACCATTCTTGACATTGGTGGACAAGATACAAAAGCAATTGGTTTGGGTGTTAATGGGCGAATGAAGAAATTTGTAATGAATGATAAATGTGCAGCTGGGACGGGACGGTTTTTGGAGATAATGGCGAATGCTTTAAGCTATAGGTTAGATGAGTTCGGTGATGCCGCTCTGGAAGCAGAAAAAGCTGAGAAAGTTAACAATATGTGTACTGTCTTTGCTGAGTCAGAAGTGATCTCGTTACTTACTCGTGGGGCAGATCGCAGACATGTGGCACGTGGGATTCATGAATCTATTACAGGTAGAGCAATTGCACAATTACAAAAAGTTGGGATCAAAGGCACAATTGCATTAGTTGGTGGGGTAGCGTATAATCCCGCAGTTAGAAAAATCTTGCAGGAAGAGTTGAAGAGAGAGATTTTCACCCCAGTCAATCCACAGATTATGGGAGCGTTGGGTTGCGTGTTTTTTGCTAAGCAAAAAATGAGAAAGAATAAAGAATCTAAGATATAAGACTAAAGGAAAAAGATAGAAAATAAAAGGTGATGGATTTATGAAAGCAGATTTGGTTGTAACGTTTGATTCGGCTAATCATGCAATAGCTGCTGAATATTTTTGCAAAAGTAACGGGATCAAGATGGAACTTATTCCCAGTCCTCGAGAAATAACCTATAACTGTGGATTTTCACTCTTGATTTATCAGCAAGATGTTGTGGAGATTTATGAGATTTTCAATAAAAATGATGTTTTATTTGCTAAGATATTTTTGAAACAAAATCACAATGGGGAGATATATTATGAAGAAAAAGACAATTGATACAAGTGGGTTATCCTGTCCTCAACCAGTTGTAAAAACTATGCAGGTATTGAAGGAAGGTGGTTTTAATGAGTTAGTAGTTATTGTTGATAATAAAGCAGCCAAAGAAAATGTATCACGCTTTCTTAAAAAATCGGATGCAAAGATTATTCGCATTGAGACAGAAGGAAGTAAATATCAAATCTTTGCAGAAGTTAAGGAAGATAACCTGGTTGAAGAGATTAAAGATGAAGATTATGCTTGTGATATTAACCCAATGAAAGGCAAAACCATTTTTATAGCCAGTGATGCCATCGGTACAGGTAGTGATGAACTGGGTCAGAAACTGATGAAGGCTTTTCTCTATACCTTAACAACTTTCGAACAAAAACCAGCCTGCCTTCTGTTTATGAATAGTGGTGTAAAATTATGTATAGAAGATAATGACTCTGTTCCAAATCTGAAGACTCTTTCCGAAAATGGTGCCGAAATTCTGGTTTGTGGAACCTGTCTTGATTTTTATGGAATTACAGATAAATTGCAGGTGGGTAAGATCTCTAATATGTATGATATTGCAGGTCACTTGAATGATGATGAGAAGGTGGTGAAAATTTAATTCATGATTTTCTCATCTCATCAAAAAATCTATTACTATTTTTGAAATCTTTTCAGGTTGCTCTATAAATAGAGAGTGAGCAGCATTTTCTATCTCCAGGAATTTTGGTTTATAGATTTTGCTGAGTGAGTTACGGGAATAATCCGGATGGAAAATTGCATCTTCACTTCCATTAATTATTAATGTATTAGCTTTGATAGATGATATTTCCTTACTGTAATCAAAATCGATTATTGCTTCTACTTGTCTACGGAACGCAGAGGGTGATTGTTGGAAAGGGTAGTCCAAAGCGAATTTTGTTACAGCATCTATCTGTGACTGTGTAGTGAAAAAAGAATCAGTAAACAACCATAGGAATAGATTCTTATACCATGAATCAAGATTATTGCTTGTTTCATAACTATCGGCAAGATGTTCCAGGAGCAGTTTACCTCTGAGTGAAATCTTGGCAGCAGTTCCGGCTAAAACCAGTTTGTTTACATTGCCCGGATATCTTATAGCTAAATCAATTGCTACCATTCCTCCCATAGAGTGCCCCAGAACATTAAACTTCTCTATATTAAGATGTTTTGCCAATGCTATACAATCATCAGAAATCATTGATAATTTTATCTCAGTTTCCATCGGAGTAGTACGACCACAACCTCTATTATCGAGTATTATTACTTGAAAATTATTGGAAAGATTTTTGATTATTGGTAACCAACTTTGCGAATCACTAGCCAACCCGGCAATCAGGAGTAGAGGGTCACCTTTACCGTGGATTTCGTAATAAAGCTCTAAATCTTTTATCTTAAGTTTTGCCATTTTTTATACCCTTATTTGATCTTCTTGTACATACTTAATTAGCACCCAAGAATGCAACTTTAGCACTTCTTTTTATGTGCAGAACTGAGCCTTGGTCAAATCTCTTAGCATAGGCGGATGCAATATCTTTAACTTTATTGTCAGTTTTAATATCATTAATCGCCACTACCATTAAGATAGTTGAAGGCTCTTGATATGTCTTGCCATCACCCTTCCAATATCCTTTTGCATCTATAATTGTAAAGCCATCCGGGAAGGCTGGAACAATATTTTCTTCTAAAAAAGCATCCCAATCTTCGTTAGATATTATCTCTTTTCCATTATCAGAACTACGACCAAAATATAATTCATGACGAGCCCATTTAGGTTGAGAAGAGCAGGCAGATAACACAATTATAAGCAACAGAATAATAATACATTTTCTCATAGAAAAACTCCTTATAACCCTTAGGGTTTAGTTATTTTTTTCATCTAAAACCAAGGGCAGCAATGAGTCAATAACTATAAAGTAAAAGATGATTTTTGCCGTACTTCTCATTTATGTGAAGATAATAAAATTGCAGATAAGATAATGACCAGCGAAGTATTCATTGAAAGTCTGCATAAATATTATTGGCAATCAAATAATTCTGAGATTGATTAACAAATTTTTGCTTTGACATCTCCTTTTGCCAGAGCAATAAATGAGATAATAATTTTGACGGGAGGAGATTAATGGATACATATATCAAAGTTCTGGTGGTTGATGTAAACACTTCATTTTATCGAATCGATCGTTATAGGCTGGGAGATTTTTTTGGTCCTGTGGATCTGGGTTTACATCTATCTGGAAAACATAATAGTCTTAATATTGGTACAGGATTGTTTGCCGGTTCAATTTTGCCAGGTTCAAATCGTTTAATATTTTCAGGTTTCTCACCTTGCTGGGGTGGGTTTTATATCTCATCAATGGGTGGGGCAGGACTAGAATTTAACAATCTGGGAATCAACTTGTTGGCAATCGTTGGTAAAGCTGCTCAACCATCAATACTATATCTTAATCGTGATCATGGCGAAGAAGTTCAACTAAACATCTATCCAGTAAATAGTCGCAAAATATGGAATCAAAAGGAGAAAGGCGTTTATTCTATGATGGAATATGCCTATAAAAACTATGGAAAGGATTTTGGTTCTAACCCTCGAGTTTTAGCTGTAGGTCCGGCAGCGGAAAAAACGGATATGGGTGCCATCTGTTCGGTTCCGATTCAATCAGGCAAACTTACAAATATCGATACCTGGGCAGGGCGAGGTGGTTTTGGATCAAAACTGTATCAGGAGCATGGAATTGCTGGACTTATCTATGGAGGAACTCATCTGGAAGAGGATTTTAGAGACAGATCTGTTGCTGATAAATGGTTCAAGGATAAATATGATCAAATTCTGGCAGTAAAAGATTTTGAAGCTACTACCAAATATCGCTTTGATCCTAAATTTCAAACCGGAGGAACCTTAGGTGTAAATTATGCTAATGTATTTGGCCGCCTGATTGCCTTTAACTACAAAAGTATATTCTATTCAGAAGAGGAAAGACTTGATATTCATAAAAAATTCATCCTTGATCATTATCTAAAACAGTTTAACGAAGAGACTATAAAGACGAAACAACAAAAAACCTGTGGTGAACCTTGTGCAGCTTTATGTAAAAAAATGAAAGATGAGTTTAAAAAAGATTATGAACCATATCAAACATTAGGACCTCTATGCGGAGTTTTTGATCAAAGAGCAGCAGAGAAATTGGTTCATCATGCTGATATGTTAGGATTTGATGCTATATCTGTAGGTGGAGTTCTATCCTGGTTGATGGAATGTGTCGATGAAGATCTAATCTCCTTGGAAGAAGCTGGTATCTCTCAAAAACCAATGTTTGATTTTAAGAATTTCAATCTAATTAAAGATTCCAATAAAAATGCTGACATTGGGATGGAATTATTAGATGCGATTGTTCAGCAAAAAGGGATTTTAGATTTCCAGGAAGGAGCTCGGAAGTTTGGTAGGCGACTTTCTCGCAAGCAAGGGAAAGAGATCCTTGATAAATTTGTTTATATTGCCTTTGCCCGAAAAGGTTGGATGGTGCCAAACCAGTATTGGACTCCCGGGGTGCTATCTCCTATGGCGATTATGGGTAAGTACTACATGTATTATGGGAATGAATTCTTTCGGCCTAGAGATCTAGGACGTTTAGCAGCGGAGAGATTTATGGCTGAGCTGGTAATGGATAATCTTGGTATCTGCCGCTTTCACCGAGGTTGGGCAGAGGAGATGCTGCCGGAAATTATGGAGAAGATTTATAAGTTGAAAAATCAATTCCTAGAAAATATCAATATGACCGCATCTCGAATAAACAGTAGGAATTCCAGTGTATTTTGGGAATCAGAAAGGGATTTTGATTTTGTTATAGCATTTATGAAGCGAAAGATTGAGATAGAAAAAGATGATGATCCCTTCTTAAAAGAGTGGCTGGAGAAATTCCAGAAGGATAAATTTGAAGCAGGACTTGAGTTCTGGTATGAAATACACAAGGGAATTCAGGAATCTTTGAAGGAGTTTTAAGATGGATACAGAAACGAGAATAATCTGCACAATCGGCCCTGCCAGTTCCAGTCCGGAAAAATTATTAGCCTTAGCCAAAGCCGGCATGAATGTTGCCAGACTCAATATGAGCCATGGAGATTACAAAACGCATCAGTTGGTAATCGATAATATTAGGAAGGTGAATTCTAATTATAACCGGGATATAAAGATACTAATGGATCTGGAAGGATACAGAATAAGGGTTGCGGAACTTGAAGATCCGGTTGAGGTAGAAAAGGATGAGGAGATTGTCCTATCCTCAACTGTTTGTGATACAACCAGAAAGTGTGTGGCTTTCGATTATGATGGTAATTTGGACCTGGTTTCTGAAGGTTCGGATTTATTTATAGATGATGGACATTTACGCTTTAAGATAATCGAGGTGTTATCTGATTCATTAATCCTTAAAACTATCGTGGGAGGAGTTATAAAATCACGGAAAGGCATTAATATCCCTGATTTAATTCTGCCAAATAATTTTCTAAAATCTAAGGATAGAGAGGATATAAGATTTGGGGTTAGAAATAAGGTGGATTGTATCGCTCAATCATTTGTTTGTAATGCTGATAACATGTTAATGATTGCAAAAGAGATTGAAGATACAGGAGGTAAGTGCGGTCTTTTTGCTAAGGTAGAAAATGCAGAAGGTGTAAAGAATATTGATTCCATAATTGATGCTTGCGATGGGATAATGGTAGCACGAGGAGATTTGGGGATAAGTCTACCGGTTTATAAAGTGCCTGTTATTCAAAAATATATTATAAGTCGTTGTAATCGTAAGAAAAAGCATGTGATTATTGCAACTCAAATGCTGGAGAGCATGTTGGAATCACCTTATCCTAAGCGTGCTGAAGTATCCGATATTGCCAATGCAATTTATGATGAAGCCGATTTTCTGATGTTATCTGCGGAAACTGCAATCGGTAAATATCCGGTACAAACTGTAGATATGATGCGAAAGATTATCCAATATACAGAAAGTAAGATTTACATGCAACCGGATGTGTGACAGTTGATGGTTTACGGTTTACAGTTGATGGTTGATGGTTTAAGGTTAACAGGTTGAACTGGTTAAACTAGTAAATGTGGTTTTTAAAATTCATAACTTACGAATGTTCTCAGCAATGAGATCTTCGTAATGTTGTAATGAGTGCAATAACATTCGCAAGATCCCAGAATCGGGAACATTGCGAAGATATAGACCTGGATGGTAGCGTTATAGAACTAATCAGGGAAGATGATTGGTTAACCCAACTTTAGCCTTCGCATGCTTCGTCTTAAATAGTCACTTTGTTTAGATAGGCAAGCGGTTTAAGTTAACAGGTTGAATTGGTTGAACTAGTAAATGTGGTTTTTAAAATTCATGACTTACCAATGTTCTCAT
>CAYYLA010000076.1:0-3571 GCA_964441785.1 uncultured Candidatus Cloacimonadota bacterium
ACAGGTAAACCAGCTTGAAGAGGCAGTAGCAGAAGCCTGTGATGCAACCTATGCTATAGGTTGCGCTTCTGGAACCGACGCTCTTGTTTTAGCACTGAAAGCACTTGAAGTATCCGAAGGTGATGAGGTAATAACAACATCCTTTACCTTTTTTGCAACCGCCGGGGCGATTCATAGAGTTGGTGCCACACCAGTGTTTGTTGATATTGATGAAGAGACATTCAACCTGGATCCAAACCTAATCGAAGCAGCAATTACTCCAAAAACAAAAGCAATTATTGTTGTTCATTTATTTGGACAACCAGCTGATATGGAGTCTATTTTGGATATTGCAAAGCGCCATAATCTTCGTGTTATTGAGGATAATGCCCAGGGAATTGGTGGAAAATTCAAAGGTGAGACGGTTGGAGCACTTGGTGATATTGGCACACTCTCATTCTTCCCAAGTAAAAATCTTGGAGCCATGGGTGACGCAGGGATGTGTTTAACTAATGACAAGGAACTTAATGATCGCTTACGTCAGTTAAGAGTTCATGGTGAAAATCCTAAATATTTTCATAAATGGGTTGGATTGAACAGTCGACTAGATACAATCCAGGCAGCTGTATTATTGGTAAAATTACCTCATTTAAAGAAATGGACAGAGCAGCGGGTTGAGAATGCAGCCTATTATTTTGAGCACATGAATGATATTCCAGGTGTCAGGTTACCAATAATACATCCTGAAGCTGATTCCATATTCAATCAGTTTACTCTTATGGTAGAGCGAAGAGATGAGCTTTTGCAATACTTAAGAGATAATGGTATCGGATGTGCTATATACTATCCAAAACCGCTCCATATCCAGGAATGTTTCTCTAATTTATCCTATAAAAAAGGTGATTTACCAATCAGTGAAAAAGCATCTGACAGTGTTATATCAATCCCCATCTATTCTGAATTAACAATAGAACAGCAGGATTATATCATAGAGAAAATCAGGGCTTTTTATAAATAGACGGAGAATTACATGAATATAATAGTATGTATAAAACAAGTACCGGACACTACGGAGATCAAGATAGATCCAGAGACAAATACGCTTATACGAGAAGGTGTAGAGAGCATTATCAATCCATTTGATCTCTATGCCATAGAAGAGGCTATACGTCTTAAAGAGCAACATGGTGGAACAGTTACAGCTATCAGCATGGGTCCTCCACAAGTTGAAAAAGCTTTAAGAGAATCAGTTTCTATGGGTGTTGATAGAATTATTCTACTTACAGACAGAAAATTTGCCGGTGCAGATACCTGGGCTACCAGTTTAACACTTGCAAAAGCAGTGGAACATACTGGCCAATACGATATTGTATTGTTTGGACAGCAAGCTATTGATGGCGACACCGCACAGGTTGGGCCTGGAGTTGCAGCCCATCTTAATATTCCACAGGTTTGGTTTGTACGCAAAATTGATGTTGTAGAAGATGGCAAAATTGAGGTTGAGCGATTAATGGAAGATGGTGTAGATAAACTGGAAGTTAAACTACCCACTGTGATATCGGTTGTGAAAGAGATCAACACACCTAGGCTTCCTTCTTTGCGTGGTAAACGTAATGCTAAAAAAGCGGAATTGACTGCCTGGAATGCAGAGGACTTGAATCTTCATGAAAATGATATTGGTTTAAACGGATCTCCTACACAGGTTGTAAAAATATTCTCTCCTGACTTAAAAAAGGAAGGTGAGAAACATGAACTTCCTGCAGAAGAGTTAGCTGATATTCTTTATGATAGATTGAAAGAATTAGGCAAATAATGACATTCCCAAAGATCAACCCAACCATACTTAAGATCGGATTTTTGGAGATTAGGTGGTATGGTTTGATGTATATCCTGGGCGCGGTATTAGGTTTCATTTTTGTAAAGAAATTATACAAAATGAAACAGGTAAAGATAAGCAATGAGAATTATGAATCATTGATTTTCTACATAATGCTTGGTGTAATCCTGGGAGGAAGATTAGGGTATGTACTCTTCTACAATCTGCCGATATATCTGGATAACCCGTTAAAGATTTTCTACGTCTGGGAAGGTGGGATGTCTTTTCACGGCGGTGCTATCGGAGTTATAGTAGCAGGAATACTTTTTACCAGACATTTGAAAATTCCCTTCTATAAAATGGCTGATCCTGTTATGCCTATGATATCTGTTGGATTGGGATTGGGACGTCTCGGTAATTTTATAAATGGTGAATTGTTTGGTAGGATCACCTCTTCCCCATTTGGAATGGTTTTCGAACATGGAGGACCACATCCACGTCATCCATCCCAACTTTACGAAGCTTTCCTGGAAGGTCTTTTGCTATTTTTAATATCCTATTTTGTTTTAAAAAAAACGAAAAAGGATGGTCTTGTTTTCTGGATATGGATCGGGTTTTATGGAATATTCAGATTCCTGGTCGAATTCCTACGTGAACCTGATGACCATCTGGGAACTGTTTTATCGTTTATGACGATGGGGCAGGTTTTAAGTAGCTTTATGGTTCTTGCAGCAATATTAGGAGTACTCTCCCTATACAGGAAACGATGATTAAGAAGATAGTATTAATCTCATTAATTTCACTGATTGTTGGTTGTACTTCAGTAAAAAACCATACTGATCGTTCTCTACGCT
Source organism: uncultured Candidatus Cloacimonadota bacterium (assembly GCA_964441785.1). GTDB lineage: Bacteria > Cloacimonadota > Cloacimonadia > Cloacimonadales > TCS61 > CAYYLA01. Next base: position 2,650 of record CAYYLA010000076.1, read on the forward strand.
TAAAAGAGCATCTTCTCAAATGGGAAACATTCCAGTTTGATGGAATAATAGAGATTAATCATAAGAGTTTATCTTTGCATAAATATTTCACACTCAGGAAAGAGAATAATATAGCCCGACTGGATATCTATGATAAAGGGTTGTTAGGGATGAGACCTGATCCATTTATATCGATTTATTTTGATGAACTTATTCAAGCCCGTATTCCTGACATCCCAGAAATTAAGGTTTTAAGACCAGAAGAATATCCTGATTATTTTGGTTATTTTCTGCTATTTGATTCTCTAAGCCAATTAATGGAACATAGTAATGAAATACTTGAATCAAATAGTTATAAAAATGATCAGCAGGAATTCTTTTTTGACAATCAGCAAAGGCTCAATAGTATTGTCATACCTGATGAAGGTATTTTAATAAATTTACTTTATAAAACAGAGCTGCAGGAAATTATTATCAAAAAAGAAGAAAAGAAAATAGTTACAATGACTATTGATGAGATAAGGTATAAATTCAACAAAATCTCTCCACTGATAAAATAGATGAGGTAAATATGATAGAACGTTATTCACGAGAAGAAATGAGTAAAATCTGGACATTGCAGAACAGGTTCCAGTGCATGTTGGATGTTGAATTAGCAGCATGTAGAGCTATGAATTCTCTTGGGATAATTCCTGATGAGGATTTAGATAATATTATTGAAAAAGCAGATTTTGATGTAGAGCGTATTGCTGAGATCGAGAATATTACAAAACACGATGTTATAGCATTCCTTACAAATATAGCGGAATATGTAGGACCATCAGCTCGTTGGATTCATTATGGTATGACATCTTCCGATGTATTGGATACAGCAACATCACTGCAGTTGAAACAAGCGGGATCATTGATCATGAGGGATCTTGAAACCTTTTGTGAAGTGCTT
>CAYYLA010000076.1:3622-10758 GCA_964441785.1 uncultured Candidatus Cloacimonadota bacterium
GTGAGCATAAAAAAACTTTGTGTGTTGGACGCTCACATGGTATCCATGCAGAACCGACATCCTTCGGCTTGAAATTTGCCCTCTGGTTTGATGAAATGCAACGTAATATACAGCGTCTGAATAATGCTATCGATCATATTGCGGTTGGTCAGATATCAGGAGCTATTGGGAATTATGCACATCTGTCACCGGAAATTGAAGAGATAGCCTGTAAACATCTTGATTTAGAACCTGTAAATATATCAACCCAGGTCATTCAGAGAGACAGGATCGCAGAATTTACTGGAGTTCTAGCAATGATAGGCTCTACTATAGAGAAGATATCTCTGGAAATCAGACATCTTCAACGAACGGAAGTTCTGGAGGTTGAAGAAAACTTCTCTAAGGGGCAAAAAGGTTCTTCTGCTATGCCTCATAAGCGTAACCCGATTGTAACTGAACAGATGTGTGGTCTGGCACGACTGCTAAGAAGTAATGCTCATACTGCTGTCGAAAATAATGCACTTTGGCATGAAAGAGATATTAGCCACTCATCAGTAGAACGTATTATTTTACCAGATTCTACAATTCTGATTAATTATATGTTATTTAAGATGATTAAATTAATTGATAACCTGTTGATCTATCCTGATAATATGATGAAAAATATTAACCTTACTAATGGCTTGGTCTTTTCTCAGGCAATTCTTCTTGAATTAGCAAAGAAAGGAATTTCCAGAGAAAAAGCATATAGTTTTGTGCAGAGAAATGCAATGGAGTGCTGGAAATCCAAAACACCCTTTGTTGATCTGATAACAAATGACCCTGAGATATCAGAATTTCTAACCCCGGATGAAATCAAGTCAATTTTCTCTTACAACAAATACACGGAAAATGTTGATTTCATCTATAATCGAATTGGAATATGAAACAGCAATTTGAATCCTTTAATCCAACCTCTGTTTTAAAGAAAATACAGAAAAAAAAATATACGGCTGCAATAATTCCTATTGCAGCTGTTTTTATCGGTTTTATCCTCAATTCTTACCTGAATCTTGATATAGCAAAATATCTTTCTCTTGCAGGTTTGGTAGGATATGTATTGGTTTTAGGTTTGTATAGAATCAATCTTGCCAACCCGGATAATGATGATGAGATAATCTTATCACCAATTAACGGCAAAGTTATTGATATCCATGATGGCAAAATCATTATCAGGAAACATTGGTTACAATCATCCGATATACGTCTTGGTTCAAGAGAGGATAATTTTTTCCTTAAAAATATCAAAGGTAAAATTCACTATTTAACCGATCTTAGCCCCAAGCAGGGAGAGCTTATTGGAGTCGCTCCCGGATTAGTTATTGTTGAGGTTTTCATACCGGATCAATTTAAAATCATAGTTGAACAAGGAGCAGCAATCGAAGCTGGAACAACTGTTCTTGCTAATTTTTTTTCATAATATCGGATAATTTCTAAATCAAACAAACAGATTGTATTCATCCAACCTTTTTACAGGGAAAAAAAATGAAGAACTACATTTCTGTCTTACTTGGATTAATCTTTCCGCAGCATTGTATAAACTGCAATTTTAAGCCATGTAGCTCGCTGTTATGTGAACGATGCAACCAACAACTTGAATTTATTGAAAACTATTGTGCATACTGTGGAGCTCCTCTGGGTGATAATAACACATGCACATTTTGCAAACATGGAGATTTTTATTTCACCAGGGGACGATCATTATATAAATTTAACCAAATAATCCAGAAATCAATTCACCAATTAAAATATCAGGAGAATATATCAGTAGCGAGATTTTTTGCTGAAAAGATACGTATCTATTTAAGTGAGAATCCATCATTTCCTCAAATCGATTATTTAATTCCGGTTCCCTTACACAGGATAAAAAAGAGAGAGAGAGGATATAATCAATCGGAGCGAATATGTCATTATTTATCAAAACTTACAGGAATTCCTCAATTGAAGAAATTAGTAATCAGGAGACGATTTACCTTGACCCAGACCAAGTTAAATCGGGAGCAACGGAGAGAAAATGTTGAAGGAGCATTTCGTTTTCGAGAGAGTAAAATTTCCAGAAAATCTAATCTTTTAATAATTGATGATGTTTTCACAACAGGAGCAACGCTTAACGCAATAAGTAAACTTTTAAAAAACAGAGGATTTACAGGAATCTATGTCTTGACAATTGCAAGGGCTTAAAGATTTTTTACAATTTGATAGTTATATGTGTATTGGGGGTAAATTTGAGTACACTGATTCTGGAGATTTCAGATGAAAGGGCAACAGAAATAATAGAGAAAGTTTCGCTTTATATAGTAAAAAGGCGTATGGCATCAGCGGCAATAATGGTTATCGAATCACTCCGTCCCTTACACAATATAGGCAGTCAATTAATGTATTTTTTAGCACCATTTGCAGAGGTAATATTTAATGCAAAAGAGTATCAGGAATTAGCAGCATTATTAGAGAAAGAAGAACATGTAAAATTATTACTAAAACGATTAGATGAGTTAGATACTGAATATTTTAAGGAAGAGCGAAAAAATCAGGGGATCAAGCGCAAGCGTTTTTGGAATAAAATAAAGCGAATATTTAGTAAAAAAAAATAAATGGAGGAAAGAATGGAGAATACAAAGCAGTTAAGACGTATCATTGCGACGGACTGTGGTAGCACAACGACAAAAGCCATTCTCATAGAATTCATAGATGGTGAATATCGTCAGACAGTTCGTGGTGAAGCTCCGACAACTGTTGAGAAACCTCTTAATGACGTAACCAGAGGTGTGGTTAATGCCGTCACTGAATTGGAAGAATTAGCTAAGCTTAAGTATCAGGATGAATCTATCTGTTTCATAAAGAACAGTGAAATTAACATCACAGAAGATGGATCCGGGGTTGATGCGTATGTATCAACAAGTAGTGCTGGTGGTGGATTACAGATGATGGTTACAGGAGTTGTAGCCAAGATGACTGGTGAAAGTGCAGAAAGAGCAGCACTGGGAGCTGGGGCGATCGTAATGGATTTGATAGCCAGTAACGACAAACGTGCTAATTATGAAAAAATTGAACGTATCCGTCAATTGAGACCAGATATGATACTTATGGCTGGTGGAGTAGATGGTGGAACAACCAAGCATGTAGCTGAAATGGCTGAATTAGTTGGTGCAGCTGATCCAAAACCACGCTTGGGATCAAGTTATAAACTTCCTGTTATCTATGCTGGAAATAACAAAGCTGTTGATATTATTAATGAAACATTGAAAGAAAAAACAGACCTCATCATTACAGATAATTTAAGACCAACATTGGAAAATGAAAATCTTGGACCAGCCCGTGATAAAATTCATGATCTCTTCATGGAACATGTTATGGCACAAGCACCAGGATATAACAAATTAATGAGTTGGACTGTTGGTCCGGTTAACGGCAAATTAGAGAACATTCCTATTATGCCCACTCCTGCAGCAGTTGGTAATATTATGCAGACCATTGCCAAGATGAATGAAATTGAGGTATTAGGTGTTGATATTGGTGGAGCAACAACAGACGTATTCTCAGTATTCACAAAGGAACATATATTTAACCGTACAGTAAGTGCTAATCTTGGTATGAGTTATAGTATATCAAACGTTCTGGCAACAGCTGGATTAAATGAGATACTTCGCTGGGTACCATTTGATATTGATGAGTCTGGTTTAAGAAATATGATAAAAAATAAAATGATCAGACCAACAACAATACCTCAACAATTAGAAGAGCTTGTACTTGAGCAGGCAATTGCTAAAGAAGCGCTTAAATATGCCTTTATCCAACATAAAGAATTTGCAGTTGGGCTTAAGGGTGGCCAGAAGAAGCGTGAGATAGCAGATGCTTTTTCTCAATCAGTATCTGGTGAAACTATTGTTGATATGATGTCGCTTGACCTCCTGGTTGGTAGTGGAGGCGTATTGTCTCATGCACCTCGTAGAAATCAGTCTGTAATGATGATGATAGATGCATTTTTACCGGAAGGTATAACCAGACTTGCGGTGGACAGTATTTTCCTTATGCATCAATTGGGTGTATTGGATGCGATCAGTCCTAAAGCGGCAACAGAAGTATTTGAAAAGGATTGTTTAATCTATCTTGGATCATGTGTAGCTCCGATTGGAAGAATCAAACCAGACAAGATTTCATTATCAGCAAAAATTGAACTTCCAGATGGGTCTGTATTCCAGGAAGATCTTAAATTTGGTGAGCTCAAACTTATACCTCTTGGGGTTGGGGAAAAAGCGAAAGCAACACTTACACCAGGTAAAGGTCTGGATCTTGGTGCTGGTAAAAATCAGGTAATTGAAACAGAACTTCATGGTGGTGTTGTTGGTGTTGTACTTGATACTCGTGGAAGAAGACCATTTGTTCTACCGGTTGAATCAAACGAAAGAGTACCGTTACTTAAGAAATGGATGAGAGAATTAGATGCTTATCCCGAAAATATATTGGATTAGGAGGAAAGGATGGCACAAGCATATTCACCTGGATTAACAGTAACAGATAATATTGTATTAAAAAAAGACCGTATCCTTCCTCTAAAGGGTACAGTCCTCGTCAAAAAGGGAGATAAGGTAAAAGCTGAAGATCTTGTAGCAGAAACACTTCTTCCCGGTAAAGTAGTTCCTTTTAACCTTGCAAACAAGCTTGGTGTTACGCCTAACCTTGTTAATGAATACCTTAAAGTTAAAGCTGGTGATAAATTAGTTAAGGGTCAGATTTTAGCTGAATCAAAAGGCTTTTTAGGTATGTTTAAAAATAATGTTAAATCACCAATTGAAGGGGAAATTGAAAACATATCTTCCATTACAGGACAGATGCTTCTTAGAGAACCCAGAATACCTGTTCAAATTAAAGCCTTTATGGATGGCATTGTAGTAGAAGTTATCGAAGAAGAAGGTGTTGTTATTGAGAATAAAGCTGCTTATATCCAGGGCATTTTCGGAATTGGTGGGGAAACATTCGGTGAGATTAAATTAGTAGCAAATGATCCCGATCAAATAATTAAACCTTCTGATCTTAATGAATCATGTAAGGATAAGATTATTGTAGCTGGTTCTCTTGTTACTCTTGATGTAATCAAAAAAGCTATTGAACTTGGCGTAAATGGTATTATCACCGGCGGTATTGATGATCAGGATCTTAAAAAACTTCTTGGTTACAATATCGGTGTTGCTATCACTGGTCATGAAGAGATTGGTTTAACAATCGTAGCAACCGAAGGGTTTGGGCAGATCACAATGGCTTCAAAGACCTATGAATTACTCAAACAATTTGAAGGTCATAAAACTTCAATCCATGGTAAAACACAGATTAGAGCCGGTGTTATGCGTCCTGAAATAATCATTCCTCTTCCATTTGATGAAAAGGAACTGATAGCTCCTGAAGCTAAAATGGCTACATTGGAAATTGGCACTACAATCCGTGTTATCAGACAACCAAACTTTGGTAAAATAGCAACAGTTACCGGTCTTCCCGAAAAACTGACTGCTGTTGAAAGTGAAACTCTGGTTAGAATTCTTGAAGCTGAATTGGAAAATGGTGAAAAGGTTATCATACCTCGTGCAAATGTTGAGGTAATTGAAGACTAATACATTTTTCAACGATAAAAAATAATGCGATAATACTTATTATCACAAAAAAAGGGGAAGTAACATCTGTTACTTCCCCAATATTTTTTTTCATTTAGTCATAATAATACCATTCAAATTGGTCATCTTTACCCAATTCACCCGCATCCAGAATAAACACCCGATAATCATCTAAAGTCACTCTAAATGAGTAAAAAATAGTATTATCCGGGCTAGAAGGATTTAAACGAGCCCAAAAGGATTCACCTGGTGGAATATCGTCATCGTTAATTGTGATATAATTACCATAATTACTACTGTAACTGAATTCAATAATATTAGAGAGACTTGAATTCACCAGTTTAACCCCAGCGTGAGTAGGATCGCAGTAGATTTTGGTAGTCTCATCAGGTTCAACCTGCAGGGTTGTCTCAGCTGTATATAATCCAGATGGATTACCGTACAAATCAGCCTCCTGCATAAGGAAAGTTTCTCCTTCAAGATATAAGTCTACTTTTTCAGTATCACCGCCCCAGAAGAGGAATTTCGAGCCTGTATCAATGGAAATACTTTTCGTGTTAGGATCATCAACATCTTCAGACCCTTCCAAGATATAATCATCGCCCTTCACAGTGAAATATAATGGATGTTCAGTTCTATTAATGAATTTAATATCACCTTCAGTTGAACAACCAGCAACAATGATGATCAATAAGATCAGTGGAATAAGTTTCTTCATTTTAACCCCTTTTTAAAATTCCAGATTAAACCTAATAAAACGATTTAAACTGGTCACTTCATTTAAATCATTCGATATCCTGGAAGTGAAAAAAATTTATAATATCTTATTGATATCATTAATGATTTTCACTTCCAATCAAAAGAAATTTTAAGCGAGTACCCCTATTTATAATCACTTATCTTAGGTTAAAAAAGACATCTTTACCAGTGAATCGTGCAATATCACCAAGTTCTTCTTCTATTCTGAGAAGTTGATTATATTTAGCAATACGTTCACTACGGCAAATAGATCCTGTTTTAATCTGTCCCGCATTAACAGCAACAGCCAGGTCAGCAATAAAGGAATCACTAGTCTCACCGCTACGATGAGAAATAACAGTAGTGAAGTTTGAAGTTTTAGCCAACTCAATTGTATCCAGTGTTTCAGTTAAACTACCAATTTGATTCAACTTAATAAGAATTGAGTTAGCGGATTTTTCTTCGATACCTCTACTTAATCTCTTAACATTAGTTACAAAGAGATCATCCCCAACTATTTGCACCTTATTTCCGACTTTTTCAGTAAACAATTTCCAGCCGGCCCAATCATCTTCAGCCAGACCATCTTCGATAGAGATAATAGGATATTTTTTAAGAAGATTAACATAATAATCGACCATTTCTTCAGATGTTAAGCTGGCATTTTCAGCTTTGAGGATATATTTACCATCTTCATAGAATTCTGAAGATGCAGGATCCATATCAATTTGTTATTTTAAATTCAATATTATGGAAGAAGCACAAGCAGTAATG
>CAYYLA010000077.1:0-10719 GCA_964441785.1 uncultured Candidatus Cloacimonadota bacterium
AGAAAGCTCCTTTGAAGCTCGCCCACAAGTCGCTTCGAGGCGCCCGGCAGGCGGAACACGGGTAGTTTCGCCGCTTCGCGAGGATTGCGAGCGCAATCATCATTCCAATGCTCATCAGGATACCGGGGATGAACCCCGCCATGAAGAGTCTGGCCACGGAAACACCCGTGATCGCCCCGTAGAGGACGAAGGGGATGCTGGGAGGTATGACCGGTCCGATGACCGATGAGACCGCCACCAGAGAGGCCGACACCGCAGGATCGTAGCCGTCGTCCACCATCGCCTTGTGCTCGATCTGCCCCAGCCCGGCCGCGTCGGCGACCGCCGAGCCGGACATCCCGGAGAAGATGACGCTTGCTACGATATTCACCTGCCCCAGGCCTCCCGGGATATGCCCGACCATGGCGCTCGCAAAGCGGAAGATTCTCTTGGTAATTCCGCCGGTGTTCATCAGGTTTCCCGCGAGGATGAAGAAAGGAATAGCCAAAAGAGTAAACCCGGTGGTACCAAAGTACATTCTGTGCGGCAGCATGGCGAGAAACGCCCCCTGCCCGAGGCCCGCGAAGAAGAGGACCGAGGTAAGACCTATCGCCGCCGCCACGGGTACATTCAAGAGTAAAACATGACCGATACTGCTTCCATAAGCCCAACCCTGCATAACCAGTGTATGGGTAACAGGATCTTCCCAAGGCTCATTGAATCCCTTATGCATATGACCACCGAAGAAAATATCGATTCCTTCGACTTCATGAGCAAGTTCCTGTGCATCATAACCCCAATAGCGGGTTTTGGTATAACCCTCGCCGTGATATCTCTTCTGGTAAGCTGGTTCCGGTTCGTAAGGTAAACCCATATGGCCCACCACAATAAGGATATCAACACCTTCTGCTTTTACAATTGGGATATACTTCTCTAACGCTTCTTTTGCTGACAGAAAATCAACATTCTTCACATTCTCGGGGAAACTCATCTTTTCTGTATCAGTTGTGGTTACACCAATAATCCCGATCCTAACGCCAAGCCTTTCCAGAATCAAATAAGGTTCAGCATAATCAACTAATTCATCTGTACCTTTTTTTACAATATTACAAGAAAGAATAGGAAATTCGGCTTTTTTATAGGTTTCGATTAATCGTTCTTCTCCAATATCATACTCATGATTCCCAATTACAGAAAGATCATAATCGATCATATTCATGTATTCGATTACATTTGCTCCATCAGACATAGTCCCAACGGGATGGCCCTGAAAGAAATCACCTGCATCAATCAACAGACTGGCACGTTCGTCATTTGATAAAGCACGCACCTGTTTTATATATGTAGCTGCTGATCCACCGCCCCCCAGGGTTGGAGGGAATTCAGGGTTCATAAATGTTGCAGGATATTGATCTATCCCACCATGTATATCATTGGAAAACAAAATATCCAGTTTAAGATCTTCACAGAACAAAGTTCCGATCAATAATACCAGTATTACTCCCAGTATAATTTTACGCATATTTACCTACCATCTATATGTTAGCGAAGTTTGAATCTTCATCATACTCTGTTCAACAGTGTCAGGATTTTCCCAACCTCTGTCTTGCGGTACAATAGAATCCCAGAGTCCTGGTTGGTTATAATTCCCATCCATAAACAGATCAAGACTATCATAACTTCTATTGGCATATTCTATTGAGATATCTAACTGTAATTCTTCACGTATCTCAATTCCCGTGCCTGCTGTAAATACAGGATAACTCATTTTCTTTGAATAGACAAATTCATCATTAGTAATGAGATTATAATTAGTTAAATATTTAAAACCAAGCCTAAGGGGCATCTTTCTATTTATCTTGTGCTCTATCCCAAGATAATAGTTCAGTTCTGTCTCAAAAAGATCATTAACATCACCCCAATTAACAACTTCGACATCCAGATTTACAATTGTTCTGAAAGGATTTTTAGGTGTATAGCTTATACCACCTCTAATTTTGGATGGATAAACAACATCGCGGACATTTGCCAGATAATATTCATCTACTATTGTTGTATCTACAAGGCTCTCAATTGTCACCTCAGCTTCATCATCAAAGGTAATTTCCGGTGTAAAGCTGGCACCAAATGTGAAACGTTCATTAATTTCAGCCAACATACCCACAGTAAAAGAAATTGTCTCAAAATCTCTTTCATAGCTGATAATCTCATCAGTAAGGTCATTATTTTGCTGATTAGCATATTCAGACCAGACTAAGCGTCGATCCATCTCTTGGGTTCCATTCAATCTAACAATTTCAAATGCAAGAGCATACTTATCAAGATAACGTACACCAAGATTAATACTGGCGGCGTTAATCATACCATCACTATCAATAAAATTCTGAGCTACAATCTCTGGATATGTATCACTATCAGAACCATAATCATTTCTTACCTGTTCTTCATAATCACAATCAAAACTACTCCAGGGTCTATAAATTAAAGCAGCAGCTAAAGTAAAATCTTCCACTGCATAATTGTAATGAATACCACCGGAAAATTCACCATAATAATCAACATTAGAGGCATAGGTTGCATCCTCAATGTATCCATCAAAGAAGTTATACATTGGATATCTGCGGCTATCATCACTTTTCATCAAACCAAAACCAATCTGTAAACCAGCTGTATTGTCCAACGCTGTTATATTGGCCGGATTTACCACTGCATCCAATAAGGACACCCCACCAGCAGTAGCAGCACCGCCCATGGCAGCGGTTCTGGCATCAACATTATCTATATAGTTACCTTCATACCTTTCTAACAGTGAATATGAAAACAATTGGCTTATACTCAATATCAAAATCATCAAAATATATCGTTTCATTTATCCTCCAATGAATTAAAATTTATAATCTATTTGCAAACGTATTGCATGATCTGTTCGTTCTACTCGCTGTAAATAACCTACTTCGTCGCTATCTACAGGTTCGTTCCACCAGGCTCTCCATTCATATTCGCGGGTCCTGTAATGTTTTACTTTATATTTCAATGTGATATAAAGGTTATTGGATATTCTGTCATTGATTGAGAACCAGAATTTATTCCCCTTTTCACCCATGAAATCAATCTCCATATCCTCCCAATCCCAGTGACTTGCTCCATGGCCATCCCAGAACATAAAAGCTCCTCTAACCTTGAGATTTTCATTGAAATTGTGAGTATAATCAACACAGATATAATCACCATGAAGAAGAGAATTCGCCGTTGCAAGATTATCTTCCCCATCGGGATCGGGATCGTTTGTCAAATATGTATAAGGCGGGAACCATGTTCTGGAATAACGATATTCCAGAGAGATTCTATCATAATTTGAAAGATTGGCAACGATACGTCCTGTTGTTTCATCTGATTCTGAAACACCACGATCAGCATCATCATCATATCTGTTGATCAGGTATTTATGCTTAACATAGAATCGCAGATTAAAGATCGGACTGTACATCAACTCGCCCTGGAAACGAATACTCTTACGACCGTCAGCCTTACGTTCCCACATATCAACATAGGCTCTGTTTAAGGTGAGTTGAGTAGAAATTCTATATCTGGTTTCAACATAAAACCCACGTTCAGCTTGAGCTTGAGCTGAATTGTTATACATATCCTTCAACAAAGTATTATTATAACTGTATGAATATTTATCCAGAGATGTATCATCGAAACGTTGATGTTCAGAAAAGCCACGACTATAGGGATTATCAAAATCCAGATCATAGTCACGATAAAGGGTGATCAAATAGAGATTTTCAAATTGAGAATAAGTAGAGATCAATAATGCTTTTGGATCATCACCAATTTTATACTCTTCGCCATCAACAGTTAACTCGGCATATTCACCCTGAATCGAAGTATTACTGAGAACCGTGCGCCAATCAAAACCTAGAACCCTACGGAAATTTCTATTATACTCACTATTTTTTGTTGAGTAGAGGCTGGATATTTCACTATCGATAAGTTTAAATTTCTCTTCTGCTGCCTCTTCTTCTTTAAAAAGCAGATATTTTAATGAATCAGCTTCCGGCACAACAAATTCACGATCGTAAACAGCTTCGTAGGCAGTAAAACCAAGATGTGTACCCACTATAGGTGTGTAATCGAAATGAACACCAATAATCTTTTCTTCCAACACATCTGTTCTTGGTGCGATCGATACATCATAAATATTTATATAATCTTCCTGGGTATAATCTTCAAAGAAATTTTCAGCATCCTCCAGATCGTCATTATCAAAACGTCTCGACATTGTAATGTAACCCAGGATATTGTCATCGGAGTCAATCTCACCATTGCCATTACTATCATAAACAACAGCATCTTTCTTATCATTTGAATAAAAGATTGTAGCATTGTATTTATTATTTTTCCACTCAACAGCAAAACCTTTTAATGAATACTCCTGAGTACGTGAGAGATCACCGATAACGCCTGTAATTCTTTTACTGAAACCATATCCGGTTTTACGAGCACTGTAGAAATCGGTGTTTTCCATAACAAGACCTTCACCAAAAGTCGCTCTATAATTTCCGACAACAACATTTAATTTGTTATTACCCATCATCTCATTCTGGTACGATAGATAATATTTAGCATCCTTCATTAAAGCATCATCAGAATCACTATTTATAGAAGAAAGTTCACCCTGTCTTGAATGCAACAAGAGACCTGCCTTTATAAGATTTCCATAGCGTATTCTTAACTTATTCTGAATCTCTGGCGAAGACTCTTCCATATTGAAATAACCCCAGTAGGATTGATCTTTCTGCCTTGGACCCTCACTCTGTTCATCTGTATCTCCAGCAGGATAAAGCGTCAACATACCATCTTTATACATCTCTTCAATATCCTCTTTGTACTGAGCATCATTATATTTGAATTGATAATCAACAAAGAGTTTCTGACCTGAATCAGAAGCCAGCAGGTTATTAGAAACACTATTATTTTTCTCTTTATAATAGACATAATGTCTCAGGTTGGATGCACCATAATATGAGATTCCATAGGATTGCCTTAGATCACGATAACTGCTGATGGTATCTTTCATCGTTATGCGTCGCAAAACAGCCGCTGCATCCAATGGCGATGTATTAGGCATGTTAAGCACGTCGGAAAATGTCATTTTGTTAATATTCTGAGGTGTTATAAGATAATCCTCCCAGGTATCAGAGATACCCTCTTGGAAACCTTCGTTGCTTCCTAGACGTTGGATTAAATAATAGGTTTGCTGTCGTCTGACAGCATACTCATCTTCATCTTCATAATGGGATACTATTACATGCGGTTTGATAGCATTCAACGTCTCCTGATCAATAGAATCTATCTCTCTCAATTGATAGATACTTTTGAAAAAGGATATATATTCACGAAAATCATAAATATCTTCCGCTTGCTCTTCTGTAATGGGCAAACGTTTCATATCCTCTAGAGATGCTGTATTCAAATCTATCTTCTCAATAGAAAGAAGAAGTGAGAAAAACAATAAAAAACATATGAACAAATACTTCTGCATATCTCTTCCTTTACTTGGATTTATTTCTATTTCTTAATGACCAAACAAAATTTTGCACTTTTTTATTGTAAAGCTTTTTTCCTGAATACTCAGCCAGACTCTTTACAATTATAACAATTATACCAGAACAAATAATTTTGTACTACAGCGATTTTCTTATATAGGGGCAAAAGATAATAATGAGAATTATTCAAGCTTTTTAACGAACCAAGATTCCCGTCTTCATCATGCTGCTTTCATAGGTAAAAAATGTTTGACAATAGACATCATATTTAGATTCTTTGCCATAAAGAAATGGAGGGAAGATGGCGAACAATAATTTAATCGAAAAAAAGAGCAGATTCAGTTTGATTGAACTTCTTATGATCATCATGCTTGTTGGTATCATTTTTACTTTGATTGTTCCACTTCGTAATGATAGTATAAACAAAGAAAAATTAGGCGAGGCAATCAGAAATATTCAGATCATTACAAGAGCAAACATCAAATGGTATAACGATCCTAACTACGGCGATGGTTCCTGGTGCTTTGAACATACTGTTGTTAAATACGAAGATGGCGAATACAAAGGTGATGACTTAATGAATGTTGTTGGTCAATTAGAGAAAGAAAATGACGAATTTCTCTTTGATTATTTTGTTAATGACAGTACTGTTGTTGCAGTTACAAACAAGAACTTTGGTAAAGAGGGAGCGACGTTATTCTATTACCTTCCTTCCGGTCCTTGGGGTTTGAAAAAAGATTCGGTTTCCGAAAAAGTACTTGATCCTAACTGGTTACCATAAGATAAAAGATTTTTACAATGACTTCCATCAGGAGACTGTTGGAAGTCATTTCTTTATATGATAAGTCCCTTAATTCTATCCTACGCAGAAATTCATTATCACCTGAGATTTCTCTATCCGGCCTATTTCAAAAAGCAACCTGAGATAATCGCTGATTGTCCTCGCCGTTCCATTACATCAAATCTTCCGGTTCTAATCATCATCAAGGATAGCCATCGCTTCCCGGTATCACTGAAATCAATCTATGTAAAAATATCTGATTCAGAGAAAGAAAGGATTTTTAAATTTGATAAAGAAATTGATCTTTCACAACAATATTGGTCAAATATAGTTAATGTTGACATCAGCGAGTTCACCAAAGATCAATGGTTGAACCTGGATGTTGTAATGGATGTAGTCTGTGCGGGTAAAGAGCTGAAAATCCTCAACGATAATTACACCCTTACGCCAAAATCATTTTCCGTCTTCTACACCCAGGATGGTCTACCCTATCCAACCGGATGGTATCCTGGAGATCCTCATGTACACACATATTTTACCTCAGATCAGGTTGAATTTGGAGCTGATATTTCATCAACTGCAATAATGGCAAAAGCTATGGGTTTGCGCTGGTTCTTTCCCACAGATCACTCCTATGATCTGGACGATAAACTGGATGATTACCTAACCAATGATCCTGCGCTGCCAAAGTGGAAACAGTTATGGAAAGAGACTAATGAATTGAGTTCTGAAGCGTTACGCATAATCCCAGGTGAGGAGATATCTATTGGAAACAGTGACAAGAGAAATGTTCACCTTCTAGCGATAAATCATCCAACCTTTGTAACAGGTTCAGGCGATAGTGCTGAGCGATGGTTCAGAAACAAACCAGAACACAACATCAGTGAAGTTCCTAGCTGGCAGACTGATAAAAATCTCTTTATCGCTGCTCATCCAGCCGAGAAACCACCCTTAGCTCAAGCGCTAACATTAAGAAGAGGTGCCTGGTCAGATGACGATTTTAGCATTGCCAATATTGGATATCTCCAATTAATCAATTCAGCTACAACCTCCTATCTAAATAAAGCCATATCCATGTGGAAACGACTTCTTCTGAAGAAAAAGAGACTGTTGATAATTGCCGGTAATGATGCTCATGGTAATTTCAATTCCATGCGTCAGATTAAGCGTCCTTTTCTTACCTTATTTCGATCACAATCTCAGACCTTTGGTAATTATCACACGATCTTTCATCTTGATCGTAACGATCCCGTTGCTGGCATCAAAAAAGGTGAAATAATGGTTTCCAACGGCATTTTTTTAGCATTTAATGTTGTTGGAAATTCTAAGAAATACACGATCAACGACGTCTGTTGCGAGAAAGACGTCACCATAAATTGGGAAGCCAAAATTACCAGGGAATTTGGTGATTTCGCTTTTCTGGATTTATTGATTGGTGACTACCATACCGGCACCGAAAAAACCATCAAAATGAAACAATCTATTCAAAAGATATCCCTGCCGGAAAAAGGGTATCTTAGGCTACATCTGGTTTCTACAGAAGGTGGCAATTTATTCACAAACCCAATCTGGATAGATCGTTAAAATCGCCAGGTTGTCTCTAATCGGATCTCATGATTAACCGGTTCATCAAAAGGTAATATTCTATATGTATATGCCAGATTGAAATTACCAGGCATATAATAGCGTACGGTAAAAGTATGATAAACACCCATCTCAGAACTGATTGATAAATCCTGCAGCTTCTGAAACTGTGATTCGTAGTTAGCAAAGAATTTTCTGGATAGATATTTTCCCATACCAATGGAAAGATTATTCAAGAATATCTCCGAAGTCGATTGACTGGCTTTTTGACCTTCATCATCCAGGAAATACTCTGTCTCGTCTGAGGAATACCTGTTAAATAGATTCTGGATCATATCGGTCTGCAGATAGAAGAAGTCCAGATTTAATACCTGTCTGACCCAATTCTCCAACGGTGATATTAACGGATCTAATAATGCACCTTCTATACCAATACCAGCCAACTGCAATGCTTCATCCTGTAGTAATGATTTCCGCTGACTCTCAGAGATGTTATTTGTACGTCGACCGTAACGCAGCAAAGCCAGGATATCCAATTGCGAATCACCGGCATTATCACTGGTTAGATTGAAAGCCAGACTGTCTACCTTTCCCGACACTTCATCCAGCTGCATATTGGATAATTCCAGCATTATTGTTGTCCCATCGGAAACTTTCTTAATAAATTGACCGTAAATCTTAACCTTTCTATCAAATTTATTGATGTTCACTTCAACTCTTTCTGCTTCCATCTGTGAGCCAAAGATATCAATTGTACCTGATTCTGATGTAAATTTAGCTTCAGTAACAATAAATCGTTCGCCATCATACTGCAGTTGCAGTTCATTATCTTCATCAACCTGAAGGTCAAAAGGATATGTTACATAGCGCATATTATCCTCAAAATGCATCTTCAAATCCAGGGTAAAAGGAAGACCTTGTGAGCTGCTGCTTTTTTTCTCACTGGCAAGCTTTGTAAGAAGATTTATAACATTTTCTGAGCGTGACGGATAGATAGCTCGCCCATTGGAAAAATGAATATCACCGATGATATCAATATTATCAAAAGGACCATTGACATAAAGGTAATCAGAATCTCGACCACTTATTCGGGCTGAAGCCACAGAATTACCAGGCATATAAAGTGGCATGTGAAAGAGAATGGACTCATCTTTTGTTGTAACTAAGAATTTCCCCAGCTTAATTCCACCCAGAACAAACTCTTGTCCATCATCCTCGATAAGATTGGAAATCCGAATCTTTCCGCTACCAAGTTTTCCAGTAAACTTCGAAATCTTCAGGCTGTCATTATTCATAGTAAAATCAATTTTTATATTCCTTAATGTTTCAAGCTGATCTTTAAACTTGATATATCCTTTCTGAAGTGAGAAATTTGCTGAGTGGATCTTCAAGTCTTCCTCAACAGCCAGCTGAAGATCCAGATAAGCAGTTGATGCGGCATCCTCCATGATAGGTGATGATGTGGAGATAAGATTAAGAAGATCACCATGAAATAATAGATTCAATCTGGAATCGTCACTGGTGGTTTTACTATTAATCAAATTATAGCCCAATGCACCAGAACCGGTAAAATTGAAATGATCTCTATCAAATGCATCCAATTGATCAATAATCAACTTCTCGGGTAGCTGCTTTACATTCACCTCAAGTGAATCCAGTTCGAATTCTCTATACCTTAGATTAGAACCAATGAGATGCAAGCCAAAGGTTGGATGATCTGCATTCCAATTGATGCTGAATCGCGATCTTAGATAACCGGACATCTCTTCTTCCGAGTTCAACGTTCCAAGGTCAAAATCACTCTCTCCATCCAGATGTATATCAATTCCATTCTTGAGCCCGATGTTACCTTTAAGATCTATAATTTCACTCTCATCAGCCAACAAAACGTTTGTATCAAAACCTATATGCTCGAAGTCACCTTTAAATTTGTTGTTAATATTTATTGATTTCAATCCTCGAAACAATATGTTATTTAGATTTAAATCACCGACAATGAGATTATCATTATTACTATTAACAGACACGTTCAAATCATAGGATCCATCGAACTGGCTGTAAAACTGATAATTCACAAAATACTTAAGATATTCTCTAATCTTAAGATTATTACCGGAAACATCGATATCACATGAAAGCGAATCACCATAATTTATTGACCCCTCTAGGGAAAGCTCATTATTGAGTTTAAATCGTTTAATTATCAGTGTATCCCCAGAACCAGCCGCAAACAGATCCAGCGCAAAATCCTCGTAGTTATAACGTGTCTTCTGTGTTTTTAAAACAATTGCTTTTTCACCAGTTTCCCGTATGTAAAAACCATTAGTCTTAACGGTCCCGGCAAAACGCCCATAATCTCTATCAAAGACCCTGATTTGTGAATTCACAGTTATTCTGTCAGAGAGATCCTGGATCAATAATCCACCCGATATTGCTGGTAACCTCTTATTCCCCAGAAAATTATCCAGTGAGAATTGGCTGAATTTTACATTAATCTGATTATTGTGCTCAGTTAAAGAGCCGTTAATATCTACAATTAAATCATCATTATCCAATGCTCCGACGAGAAACAACTCATCCAGAATCGTATTCTTGTATTGGAGGGAGAAAGAATTTATCTGTCCATCCAGAGATATATGATCATCATAAATTATACCAAGTCCCAAATCACCGCGCAGGATAACATCGTTTCTGAACATTGTAAAATTAGTACTGTTTAGATTCAAATGCAATCCGTCATCACTATTGTATGTACCTGCACCACTAATCAGGTTATCATCCCAATAGGACTGTGTTAGATAAAGTTGCAAACTATTTTCTGGA
>CAYYLA010000078.1:0-10704 GCA_964441785.1 uncultured Candidatus Cloacimonadota bacterium
ATCTGATAGTCATACCCTTAGGTGCAGAGTATACATAAACTCCATTTACATCTGCTCGACCAATGTATACTCCATGACCTTCAGCACCACTAACTGATAGACCATTGTTATGAATAGAGGACGTTATTGAAGAAGGGTTCCCAGCCTTAAGTACCATAAAGCCATGCCTGCTTGCGCAATATACATTTACTCCATCTTGATCAGCTATTCCAACTCTTACACCATCTCCATAAGATCCATGGATATCTATACCAGCAGTTAAGCCACTAGAATATACGCCGGATGCAGCCCCAGCTTTGTGTATAACAATACCACTATTTGCAGTCTGCCCCACATAAACACCGTAACCCGATGCTCCTGCTATTTCTAAGCCATTGTTAAAATCAGATTCAATATCTAAACCACCACCAGAAAAGGGTGATCCTGCATGATAAACTTTAATACCATCTCCATCTGCCTGTCCAACATACACACCATTACCTTCTGCACCAGCTACTTCTAATCCATTAGAATGATCTGATTCATGCGTCGAAGAAGGAGATCCAGCACTATGAACATGTAATCCATCTTCTGCAGCTTGACGAACATAAATTCCATTATGAGCATAACCAACACAAAGCCCGTTACCTTCTGCACCATCAATCTCTATACCATTGTAGGAACTGCTTTCCCACGTATCCTCCGGTGTTCCAACCTCTTGTATATCAATACCATTTATATCAGCTGAATAAATTTTCATTCCCCTCTTAGCAGTATTTACATGTACACCATCTTCATCAGCATTCCCCACATAAACTCCATTACCTTCAGCACCACAAATTTCTAAGCCATTACATAATGATGAACTATAAAAGTTTGAAGGTGATCCAGCATTGTAAACTAATATTCCATCATCCTCAGCCTCCCCAATGTAAACGCCAATAAATGATGCTTCAAAAATAGAAATTCCATTTCCAATTGCATTATTCACAGTAACTCCATCTCCTTCAAAAGAATCAGCTGTCATTGTTCCGGTAATAGTAGCATTGCCGCTATCATCCTGCTGAACAACACCGGAAAGCGGGACGCCCTCTAATGTGGATGACTGCAAAGCATAAGGAACAGCCATAATCTTTTGACGTGGAGACATCTCCTCTCCATCAATAGAAAAGGTTATATAGAGGTTTGTATTATCCCATAAATCACCAGGGAAGGATGTATCGCCTCCTAATTCTGCCGAAAACAATCCATCAATAATCTCAATACTACTCTGTAATTCTGTCCATAATGCTGTTCCCGAGTTCTCTACCGAATAGATCAAAAAGGTGATATCCTTAGTGTCATTAACAGGCTCTCCTGCTGATGTTTTCAATTCACCCTGAAAATTGATGGACTGTGGGATTGTCCTGGTCAAATCTTCAGAATCATATAAACTTAATCTGTCTGTTGCGAAAAGGAAACAAATCAAAAATAGGGCAGTAAATAAAATAATTTCTTTTTTCATCAAGCACTCCTTTATATTATTATTAGTATCAATATTTATCAACCTATATTATTCCATATATCATTACATTATGATGCATTAAATATCAGATAATTTTCCAAAGTTCACAAGATGTTGATCTATAAATGTTTTCTATTTAGAACATTTTTCATAATTTCTATTTTTTATTTTATTTGCAAGAAATATTTTAATTTAGCATCGATAAAGGTTGTTGGTTAACCCATCTTTAATCTTTGGTCTTTTATCTTTATTGCACCAAAGGCGTATAAATCCTTAGCCTTCATTATTCTCGTGAAAAAAAAGGCGACAACTCTCATTGCCGCCTTTACCTAGATTTTATAAAATCCTAAAACTTCTAATCTCAAAGGGTTCGAAGAGAAGATCTACTTCCTGAGAGTTTTCAGTAATTATCAACTCATCATTTTCCAACAGATCAACCTCAATAATTTTCTCAACTTGATTATGGATTTTTAATCTGTTCTTACTTGATTTTCCGGAATATTCATAGAGGCGAATTATCAAACCATCCCCATTTTCGGCCGGTTTTACAACCTCGATTTTCACATTATCACCATCAATATCAAAGTAGCTTAATTGCTTTGTTTCTGGCAACATTTCTACCTGCTGTACAATCACGGGACTATTCAGATTATGTCCCTGCCGAAGTACATCCGAATTGATCAGGTTACCTTGATGAGGATAATAGGCAAAGGTAAAATCATGTTCATGCAAATCAGCTTCTGGATCGGTATCTTTTGGAGCTCTCAACAATGTTAAATCCATAACATTACCCTGCACAAAATGACCATATTTCGAATCATTAAGCAGGGCAAAACCGTAATCCGGCTGGCTGAGATCAGCAAATCTATGAGCAGCTACCTCGAATTTTGCTCGATCCCAGGAGGTATTGCTGTGAGTAGGTCGTTTCAGGGTCCCATACTGGATCTCGAAGCTTGCTTCATTTGAATAAATTGCAGGCTCGGCAGCAACACGCAACATCTTGTGAACATCTTTCCAATCAACATGATTTGATATAGTAATCAGTCTGGAGTTCTTTGTTATTGATATCTGTTGCTCAATCATGGATGATCCAACCTTAAGATTTTGCTTCAGGATTACCTTCAATGATGTATTATGAATGATCTTCCTATCCACAAGCTCAGGTTGTTCCGGAATAGTTTGACGATAATAGTGGTTAATATCCCAGGCACCCCAGTTATTGGGTTTATCTTCCCATAATTGAAGATTGTTAGCTGGTCCTGCCAGAACCTCACGATCCTCTTCCTTATCCAGGATAGAAACAATTCTTCCCAAATCATCAAAGGTGATCCTGAGCAGGTCATTTTCCATAAAATCAACATCGGCTTTTATCAAATCACCAGCTTCTGCCATCTTCTTAACGGCTGCATATCCCAAGGAAGGGATACTCACTAATTGATCTGTACCATCGCTCCAGGTAATCACCTCTTTCCTATTCCAACTTTGACTATTATATATAATGTAGTTATCGCACTCTTTTTTGGTTGGATGCAATTGATTCAGCAGCGTAGTTTTTATCCCTTCAAGTTTAGCGAGATTCTTTTTACTCATTTGATGCGCATCTTTATAAACCCAGGTTATGGAAGAGCCAGGTAAAATATCATGGAATTGGTTCAATAGGGTATCTTTCCAGATTTGTTCAATCTCATTTTTTGGATATTCCACATTTATGGCAGCCAGAAATTCAACATCGCGGAGGGTTAATTCCAGCTTGCGATTATACCATTTCATCAAACCTTGGGTTGTATAAGTACCTCTATGTAGTTCAAGATAGAGTTCTCCAACCCAGTGTGGTAGATCCTCTTCCGGTATCTGTCCAATTTTCTTAAAGAAATCATCAGCAAAGGCAAATTTGAATTTAGGTGTTTCCTCGAGATTCTGTTGTCTCAAACCCATCTCGACATGCAATCGTGATGGGCCTCCGCCACCATCTCCAATACCATAAAGATTGAGAAACTCATCTGATACATCATTTTGGGCATAACGTTTTTCACTGGCGATAAGTTGGCCGGGCATGTTAGCAAGATTATAGTCATTGGTTGGTAAGAAATGGGTTAAGATTTTGGTCCCATCAATACCCTGCCACATAAACAAATGATGAGGAAAAACATTGGTTTCATTCCAGGAGATTTTTTGAGTCATAAAATAATCTACACCAGCTTTCTTGAGAATCTGTGGTAATGCTGCTGAATAACCAAAGACATCGGGTAGCCATAGATGATCAACATCTATTCCAAACTCATCCTGATAGAATTTCTTCCCATAAAAACACTGTCTTACAAGAGCTTCTCCACCACTGATATTCATATCTGGTTCTACCCACATCGCCCCCTGACATTCCCAACGTTTATCCTTAACGGCCTGTTTTATGCGATCATAGAGTTGAGGATAATCCTCTTTAATCCACTGATAGAGTTGTGGTTGAGATGCGCCAAAGAGATAATCAGGATATTCTTCGATAAGTTTTAACGCTGTTGCAAAGGTTCTTCCACCCTTTCTTCTTGTTTCCCTAATCGGCCATAACCAGGCGAGATCCAGATGAGCATGACCAATTGAAAATACAGTCATAGCACTGTTATTAGCTGGTTTGGATAATAAAACTTCTGTAATTTCGAGACATTTATCTATTCCCTTGCCATCATTCCAAAGGTTACATACGTTATTTAAGCCATGGATTATTTTATTCCTCCGTGGTGTATTTTCTTCCAGTGATTTTGCCAGATCGTGTAATACTTTGATATCAGCATCAAGTTTCCAGGCTTTGCGATCTACTGTTACAATCTCTGCCTGCATTAATTCATACTGCTTTTGATCTCGACCAAATAAGCCATTTGCACCCGCTTCAATAAGAAGATCGATTGCTTCATTGCCTTCTGAGATATCGTATAATGGAACAAAATATTTCCCCGCACTGAGATTCCAGTGGATTTTATTAGTCAAACCAACCCAGGGAGATCCATTTTTCCAGACACATCCTTCACCACCGAGATTGATAAGAGCTCCAACCTCTTTACCCATGTAATCAGCTGGAACCTTCCCTTTAAATTTAAACCAGGCACAACCCCATTGATCCCCCCATACTTCATGCAGTTTTACTGGTTTGTAAACAGCTTTTAAAGCTTCTTCATAAGGAATGGGATTAATCTTATCATAGATAAATGATGCTTCTAAGGCAGACGATCCATGGAATCGTTTTTCGTGAATCATTTCACCGAACTTATGAATCCTTTGCAAATATATTTTTTCATCTAACATAGCATACCTCTTAAAATTCTTTGCGGCATATTTGAAAAAAAATCTTATACTGACAAGTAAAAATAAGCAACACCGTTAAAAGTAATTAGAAGAGCACAAAAATAAATTGACAATTTCATTGAGTAGTCACTCAGTAACAGAGTGGTCATTAGAATTATAAATTATAGGTTGTGAATGTAATAACAGGGTAATCAAAATAAGATTGACAATATAAATTGTTAATTTGTTTTGGTTGAAATTCAGAAAAAACATAAATAGCGCATAAAGGAGAGGTTTATGAAGTTAACCTACTGTAAAACAGGTATAATCCTGTTTTTATTGGTTTTAAGCTTCACACTGATCCCATCCACATCTCATGCCGCCGTCGACGATTCTGCCTACATTGTAGAAAACCTAAAAGTTGATGATGTGCCGGAAGATGATGGATCAGGATTGGTAATTAGCTGGAAACCGTTGCCAAAAGAGCGTCGTGTTATTGAATATAGAGTTTATCGTGGTGCAACACCTGATTCCATGTTCTATATTGGTAAAATAGACGTTAATGTGAAAACCGGAGTTCCCGGTGATGAAATGTTTTTCTATGACACTGCGTACAACTATTTTTTAGATGTACAAGCTTCTGGAAAACTTAAGCACGAAAAAGGCCAACCTAAGGACGGTGTTCTTTACAAACGTTACCCCAGAGATGTTGCGGTAACCGGGCCAGAACTTAAGAATTATTCCATACTCGGTGTTATACCTGAGAAACAGTTCTATTATCACAACCAGAAATATGAAAGAGAAGAGGATGGTGAAAACGCAGTTTATGCCGGACTGAAATTAAGAAACTTCTCTCAATTAGCAAAAAAACTTATTGTAAACAAAGCCTATTATTATACTGTATTAGCCGTAAGCGAATCAAGACGCTACTACCCAAATGCAGAACCAGCAATGGGTATTCCTCGTGAAAATGCTCCCGAAAAACCAAAAGGGTTGCATTCAGTTTTTGTTCAAGACCTGAACAAACTTCAATTCGAATGGTCTCTTCCAATTTTTAATGACGACCATTCAAATCATTCATTATACATTTTACCAAAAGAAGATTTAGAAATTTTCCAACAATATCAGGACGAGTTGAAAATCAAAGAGGCAAATGATTTAGCAGTTTTAATTGATTCTACTACAGCGCCTTATGAAATAGAAACATCAAATCCTGCTCAGCTTATCTTCAGTCGTTATTCAGGATATCCTTACACACCGGTAACAACTGCAGCTGTTGAGATTGAAAACAATATGATAATCGGAGAAAACATTGAGGTTGAAATTGATACTGAGATGATAGATAATTATTATTTCTTCTTCTCATATCAGGATTATTCCGGATACGAAACTTTTTCGGATCCTGCTGTAGCAGAGACCATAACTTCGGCAGAACTTCCTACAATTCCAATGTTGTCAGAAAAAGATCTTTTCATAGTAAAAGATCGTAAAAACGATAAGGGTGACTACAACACAATCATGTGGGGAAAACCTGTTGTATATCTGACAAATTCAACCTATTCGAACAGTAAAAAAAATGCTATCCTGGTAAACTATGAAATCTCTACCAATGAAGAGTATAAAGTTAGAAACATTTACTTCAAGGTATATGATGAAAAGGGAAATGAGATAGATGCAATAAATGAGTTTTATCAAGACAATAAAATCAAAGTAGAACTTCCTGAAGGTAGTGATCCTGAGCAGACACTTTCATTTGAAATGACTTTTAAATGTAATAAAACACTTCCTGAAGGCTATATATTAACCCAGAAACTTGTTTTTGATGAGCGCAACAAATCACTTTCACCAGAAAAAGATCCAGTTAATGGCATAAATGTTTTAAAATACAACAATGAGAATTTATTTGAATATACCTACTTTGTTTACAAAAATAATGTATCAAATCAGGAATTCAGATTATCAAAAAAATTAACAGGGACATCAAGAGAGCTTCACGACAACATACGCTGGCGTGGAAGTCACTTTAAAATAGTTAAAGAATTTGATGCTGACAAACAACTTTTCCTGGTAGACCCTTCATTCAGTATGCGTTATGATTTTGAATCAGAATCATCTGTAAGAACAAATCTTTATTTATCAGAGGTTAACAGAGACGCGAAAGAAGGTTTAGCTACATATGAAGCATTACGTGACACAGCAAAAACAGATGATGAAAAAGCAATGGCTGAAGAGGCTATTGAATATTATCAAAACATGATTTCTGCTAACGAAAGTGATCCTGTACTTGCCAAAGCAGACCAAATAGATAATTACCATAAACGTATCAAGTACCTTGATTGGAAAAGACACATGAACAGCAATTCTTTCTGTTATAAAATTATAAAAACAGATGGAAAAGCTCGTTTCACTGAATCAGAAATTTATGTTAATGATGCTGGAGTAGAATACTTCTATCCAAAATCAAACTGGTTCAAAACCAATATGTTACCAGCATTAATTGCCACCTTATTGTTTGGATCACTTGTATTTGTAATGATCCGTAAAGCCAAACGTGGTGATGATCTTTATGTAAGACCAATCGCAGGTATTCAAGAGATTGATAATGCTATTGGTAGAGCAACAGAGATGGGTCGTCCGATTCTTTTCGTACCTGGGCTTTCAGGTATCAGTGATGTGGCAACCCTGGCTGGTCTTGCTATTCTTGGTCGTGTTGCAAAGAAAGCAGCCGAATATGACACCAGAATTCTTGTACCTGTAAGAGATTATATCGTATTACCTATCGCACAGGAAACAGTAAAAGAAGCTCATTATGAAGCAGGTAGACCTGACACATACGACAAGAACAGTGTATTCTTTATCACAACAACACAGTTCGCATTTGTGGCTGGTGTTAATGGTATTATGATGAGAGAGAAAACAGCTACAAACTTCTATATGGGTATGTTCTGGGCTGAAGCATTGTTGATGACAGAAACTGGTAACTCAACAGGTGCTATTCAGATTTCCGGTACAGATGCTGTTACACAGATCCCCTTCTTCATTACTACATGTGACTATACCTTGATCGGTGAAGAGCTTTACGCTGCTTCAGCTTATATGGCAAGAGAACCGTTACAGTTGGGTACTCTTAAAGCATCAGACTATTTTAAGTTTGTGATCCTGGTATTCATTATTTTAGGAACTTTATTATCATCAATGCATTTGACCTTCCTGATAAATGCATTCCCAGAGAAGTAGGAGGATTTAGATGAAAAGACAAATACCATTATTTATAGTGATGGCGTTGGGTTTTGTTTTTGCTGCCCACACCTTCATTCCACATAGATACTCCAATGATTTCTATGAATGGTGGCAAACCTGGTCAAAAGCCATCTCACCATTTGCAGTTATTCTTGGTGTAATGAGTTTATTTATGGTACATGGTACTAAAATCTCACGTAAACTTCCTAACTGGCAATACAGTCTAATCACACTATTAGCATTAGGCTTTACTGCTTTCTCAGGATTTATGTGGGGAACCCAGGAAGGTACACCTTTCATGTGGTTATTTAAAAATGTTCAGATGCCTATGGGTGCTACAATGTTCTCTCTGTTGGCATTCCATATCGCCTCAGCAGCATACAAAGCATTTAGAGCGCGCTCGTTAGAAGCAACCGTTCTGCTTATTGCTGCAATTATCGTTATGCTTGGTCAGGTTCCTATTGGTATGAAAATATCAAAATGGATTCCTGACATTTCAACCTGGATTCTCAATGTTCCTAACCTGGCTGCAAAAAGAGGTATTGCTCTTGGTGTTGGTCTTGGAATGACAGCGACATCCCTGAAAATCCTACTTGGAATTGAACGTACATATTTAGGTGGAGGTGACTAATGAAGGCAGCTGAATTCTTTGAAAAAATGCAATCATTGGATAGAAGATGGATCTACCTTGTGGTAGCACTATCCATTATTCTTCCATTAATTATTCCTTTTAACTCTCGTACATATATAACAGAGCCTACCTCTAATGTATATGAAAAGATTGATTCCTTTGCAGGTAGAGAAGACCGTGCTATTTTGATGTGCTTCTCTCACGATGCTTCTACTATGGCTGAATTATTCCCTATGGAAGTATCTATTTTAAGACACTGTTTCCAACGTGATGTGAAAGTATTTACTATCTGTTTTATGCCTGCAGCAAAGCCGTTGATGGATTATGCTATTAATACGGCTAAAGAAGAATATGAGGTACAATCTGGAGAAGATTATTTGAGCTTCGGATACAAACCTTATGGCCTTTTCCTGCCAATTCTTCTTGGTATGGGAGATGACATAGCAAAAGCTGTTGAAACTGATGATCAGGGACGTAAAGTAGAGAATCTTCCTATCATGCAGGATATTACAAACTATAATGAGATGAATCTTGTTATTGACTTTGCTGCATCAGCTGCAGTTTTCTCATGGATAACCTATGCAAGAGCAAAATTTGGTGCTAATGTAGCTGCTGGTATCACCGCTGTGATGGCTGCAGATAACTATCCCTACCTTCAGTCTGGACAGTTGATCGGTATGATTAGTGGTCTTAAAGGTGCTGCTGAGTATGAAAAACTACTCGATGTTTTTGCAACGCATAAAGATGAATACGGAAATTCTGATCCGCGAGAGTTCAGCCAGGAAATTGCTAAAGAGAGCTGGATTAATCTATCAGATATTGACAATAGAGTACATAAAACAGCGCGTATTGGTATGAATGCTCAAACGGTAGCTCACTTGATGATCATTGTATTCATTATACTTGGTAATATTGGTTATTTTTTAAGTAAAAAGAAAAAAGGCAGCGAGCTGTAAGGGAGGAATGATGTCATTTGAAGCTATAAGTAATTTTGTCGCCGCCTTCTTCACATTGAGTATTTTCTCATTCTTGTATAAAGATAATCCTTTTTACAAATTTGCAGAAGCGGTATTCATCGGTGTATCTATGGGTTACGCAATTCCACTTGTTTATGAAAATGCGTTTATACCATTTGTATACAGACCCATATTCATTGAACACAATTTCTGGATAATACTCCCATCCTTAATGGGTATTATGTACATATTCAGATTCTCAAAAAATTTCAGTTGGTTATCACGTTATCCAATCGTATTCGGTATGGCGATTGTCGGTATGGGAGTTCCAATGTCCATGCACTCATCAGTACTTGTACAGATGCGTAGTGCAATGTTACCATTGGACAATATCAACACAGCCTTAATCTTCCTCGGTACTATTACAATTCTGATGTATTTCTTCTTTTCTAAAGCACATAAAGGTGTATACGGAAAGATTACAAACGTCGGTGTATGGTTCATGATGGTTGGATTCGGTGCATCCTTTGGATACACTGTGATGGCTCGTATTTCATTGCTTATTGGACGTATCCAGTTCCTCGTTGGAGATTGGCTGGGTTTGATAAAATAGATTTACTTAATCTAGTAGAAAAAGCGGCAGTTTATCTGTCGCTTTTTTTGTTTAACAATTCATTCATAAGGTTGGATATAAAAAGATGAGACCTATTAGCAGAAAAGTTTACAGTAAAATAACTGAAAAAGGTATTACCAGAGAAGATGTTTTAGAGATCCTGGATCGAGTTAATCCTCAAGAGATTAAGAAGAGTTTTCAAGATGACTGCTTGTTTCAATCAGATAAATATTTTGCCAAGATTATCCTGGAAGAGCTACAGAGATATCGATTAATTAAGCGAGAAGGCAATGTGTATCTTAAGGTTGAGAAGGAAAAGGGAAAAAGGGATAAGAATAAAGGATAAAGGTTTATACGCAATCCAGAGGCCTGTAAACCTTTGGCGTATTAAAGGATAAAGGTTAAAGGTTAAAGATTAAAGGATGTCGGGTTTTTAGAATTATTTGAGGAACTTATTTTTTATGGAATATAAAATATGGAAGATGACGGATATTGGAGGAGGTAGGAG
>CAYYLA010000079.1:0-2395 GCA_964441785.1 uncultured Candidatus Cloacimonadota bacterium
AAATTTATCCTTTTTTTGTATCTATAATTTTTTTTACTTTTTCAATAAAAAATCTATGTGATGGGAAAGCTATATCAGGAATCTCATCCAAAGAGACATAGCGTGCTTCAGCAGCATCATCACCTGCCTGAAGCGTTCCTCCTTCGATCTGCATCAGGAATCCAAAAGAGATAACTTTTTCGTAAATGGGGGAATATTCGGTAAGGTACCCAAGTGATTTTATTACCTTCCCAAGCAGGTTAGTCTCTTCATACATCTCATCAACTGCAGCTTCTTCAGGTTTTTGATCGATCTCTATATATCCACTTGGCAAAGCCCATTCTCCGGGATTAGGAGCAAATTTCCTCTTTATAACAACCAGTTCGTTATTTTCATTGAGGATAACACAGGCTGAAGCGGGAATGGGATTTTTGTAAAATGTCCAATTGCACTCCGGGCATCGTGGCCTGATCTTGTTTTCGCGATCTGCAGTGATCTCTAATCTGGCACCACATCGTAAACAGAAATTCACACCTTTATAGCGATTTTCTTTCATAAATCTCGATCCTTCCATAAAATATTTTATAAATTACAGATATTTTCCATCTGTATATAATGTCAAGATAGAGTTATCGATTTGAGGTTATAGACGTAGGATTTATTAAATACTGGTGAATATATTTAAGATAATTTTTTAACACTGATTTGGAGTAATGACTTATTTCTTGAAAAGAGTCGGTTTCGGATTACAGATAAGTCAAAAATTTTCGGGACCTTATCAAACCTTTTTACCGATAATTTTGTAAAACAATTTTGTTAACCAGCCCGGTTCTTCTGGAATAACAATTTGTTTTGCAGAAAGGATCAGATATGGAAAATTCTGACGTCGATATAATTTTCTAACCTCACGTTTCAAGTGGATTGTCTTTATCTTTTTATCAAGTTCTTCCGTTTGGAATGAAGGTAAAGTAAAGAATAGCTCTTCGTCGAAAATAGATGTCTCAAGTACTTTAACAAAGATATCTTGATCTCTTGCTCCAAGTAAGAAGAGGTCTTCAACTGTTTTGATATTTACATTATCCCATTTTTTACCCAGAGGAATGATATTTTCGTTATCCAGTTTTCCACAGAGCATCCTGCCAAACTGCACAAAATAGAGCATATTATCTTTAACAATACCAAGAAAGGAGGATATACCAAATTCGAAATTATCTTCATGTTTACTGAATTTTGAATAGAGTTGCCAATTCAAATCTATAAAATAATCTCTCAATTCCCTTTTAAGTTCATTTGATGAAAATTGTTTAAAATTTTTAGACTTAATAGAATCGATAATTAAGTTATTAACTTCATTGAGGAAATCATTTTCCGTAAGATTGAGTGTGAGGCAGTACAGCTGATAATCTTGATCCAAATCTGATTCATAATATGATAAATTGCTCTTTTCAGTTTTAGAAGAACTGTGTACATAATACATAGTTTAGCTCCACCATTTAATAAAACTCCGATAGAAAACCCGCATTAATGTAGGGAAATCCATCAACATATTTGTGTATGAAGAGTTAGCAAGAGGACAATAACAATCAATATTTTTTATCGAATTTCGCTCTTTTTTAAATCGGTTATTGAACCAGATTTTCTTAAAATTATAGTCATTATTCCGAAGATTTCCCATGGAAGATGCTTTAATACAGCAAGACCACACATCACCATCAGGTGATATTTGAACAGAAGCGATACCTGCATAACATGGGATTACTTGAGTTTTATCACGTAAAACTTTTTTTACAAGATTATAATACTCTATCCTGAAGGATTGAGTTATCTTATTCATACCAAAGAACTTACCATTTTTAATTCGATGTATCAGGAAATCAATTGCAGAACGATATTCAAGCAGGGATGGTGTAATATTACTATCCATTGTATCCAATTCTATTCGCTGTTCTGCTATCTCTGTAATATAGGAGTCTGGTTCCCACTCCATCAAATAAGATGCAATTGTAGAAAAATCCTGAACATTAAATCGAGAGATAACAGTATGGATTCCAACTGATAGATTTCTGAGTTTGAGTTTCTTTAATTTAAAGAAAACATCTTTAACTTTTTCGAAATTACCGGGGATTTGCCTCAATTCGTCATGTTGTTTACCAACACCATCGATAGAAAGATTTATAATAATTTGTGATTTAGGACAAACAACACAAATCTTTTTAACAGCTTCTACAATTTTATCACCCAGCAATCCATTGGTAGGGATGTTTATTATCCTGGGCTTACAATGTTTATAAAGGATTCTGGCTACTTCAACTATATCATTTCGCAGAAATGGTTCTCCCCCACTCAATGTAAACCAGTAAGGAGATTTACCGATCTTCTTAAAAATTTTATCATATTCATCAAGGGTCAAATTATC
>CAYYLA010000079.1:2481-10565 GCA_964441785.1 uncultured Candidatus Cloacimonadota bacterium
GTCCTGGGACCATGATATAAATCCTTCTATTATATCCACAGAATCTTCCATGAATCCAAAGCTTCTATACATTTTATATGCGAAAATTTTAGGTATCAATTCAAACATATCTACTTCTCTTTATGATTAAGATTTTTAGTACTTTTAGCAATATCCCATTTGAAGGGATTTTTTTTCATAATTTTAAGATCAAACCATCCTAAAAAACGACTATAAATTTCCATAAAAATTGTTGCAATCAAAAAATGTAATCTTTGGGGATTTTCTTTGATCTCACTTATTGCCAGACGTATCATTAACCCGTTATTTTGAGAAGAGACTTTATAATTTTCTGTTTCCTGCAACCAGATATGCCCGGAGGCAATACGTCTTCTCTGCATTATAAAGTCACTGAGATTTTCTGGTCCCTTATTATGAATAATAGCATCAGGAATATATTTAAGTTTCATTCCTTTTGATTCAATTATAGCTTCAATACTGGCTTCATCCACAGCACTTTTTGCCGGGATAGAATCAAAACATTTTCTAAAAGCTACCATCTCCCCTAGCTTGGGAGATTCCATAGCCATTTTGTGGTGTAATCGCCACAGAAGATTAACACTATAACCCACCAACGTATCTTCACTATTTTCTGGAACGGGTCGTCCACCAGTCATCCCTATCTCAGGATCGTTAAATGGAGTGATGAATTTTTCCACTGTGGTTGGACCCGCAATTGTATCAGCACTTTCAATAATGAGCATGTCGGTTGTTGCTGCTTTAATAAAATTATTAATAGCAGCAGATTTTCCATTACGCTCTTTCTCGGCAATTAATGAGATGCGTTTATCTTTATCTGCATAAGATTTAACGATTTCATCAGTTCCATCAGTAGAAGCACTAGAAATAACAATAATCTCTTTAATCTCAACATCATCAAGAACTTGATTAATCAAACTGTCTAAAAGTTTACCAATATTGGCTGCTTCATTGTAGGCCAGAACGCCTACACTACAGATCAATTTACTCATCTCTCATTCCTTTTGCCACAGCATTTAATACACCATTGATAAATTTACCAGAACTTTCGGAGGAGTATTTTTTAGAGATTTCTATGGCTTCATTGATAGCGATTGGTGGTGCGATATCTGTGAAAACAATTTCGTAAACACCTATCCTGAGGATTGCTTTATCAATTTGAGCAAGGTTTTCCAGAGTCCAATTTCTCGAATATTTTCCTATAACAGAATCTATCTCATCAATATTTAATATAGTATGTTGCAGTAAATTGATTGAAAATTCATAGGTGCTATCATTCTGTTCAATCTTAGAGTCTTCAATAATATCCTCAAATTTTGACATATAATGAGGAAGATAATCCTTAGCTTTTTCTGGATCATTGTTTTCGATAAATTCTAACGAATAAAGAGTTTGCAGAACTACTTCTCGTCCAAGTCTTCTTAATCCCATTTTTCTCACCACCTGAATACGTTATCCATAACATGATTATGCTATATACAATAAGTCAGAAAATATTTCCTGATTATTACGTGCAAGGAATTTCTGATTTTGATTTTAAAGACATTTTTATTGACTTATTGATAGGCAATATATATTTTTCAAAGGCAATTTTCAATAAATATGAAACAGAAGGAGATTGAATGAAGAAAATTTTCGTTTTGGATACGAACGTTTTGATCCACAATCCAAGGGCTATGTTTACTTTCGAAGACAATTTGGTAATCATACCCATTGTGGTAATAGAAGAGATAGATAATTTCAAGAAAGGACTTGATGAGAAGGGACGCAATGCTCGACAGATAGGTCGATATCTTGACCAGTTAAGATCAACCGGTAGTTTGCAAAAAGGTGTTCCAACAGAGCATGGTGGGATAATAAAAGTAGTATTGAGCAGGCAGATATCCGAAACAGCAAATCATGTATTGATAACAGACACAAATGATAATCTCATAATTGGGACCGCGTTATTTATTCAAAGAGAAAATCCTGAGAGCAGTGTTATACTCATATCAAAAGATGCCAATGTAAGGATCAAAGCAGATGCTGTGGGGTTAATGGCCGAGAATTTTGAAATGGATACAGTAAATTTTCAGGAATTATATACAGGTTATATCCGTTTACCAAAGACAAAAGCCTTTATTCAGGAGTTGGAGAAGGATAATCACATTAAGAATTTCATGAAGGAAGAAGAGGGTGGATTCGTCTATCCAAATCAGTTTTTGTTACTCCATGAAGAACAAGAAGAGGGTGAAGAGAATGATGTCATACTTCGATATAACCAGGAGAGTGATTGTTTTGAACCGCTGAAATACTATTTCAACCAGGAGTTGTTTGGGATAAAAGCGCGAAATAACGAGCAACGATTATCTTTTGAGTTATTGTTGGATCCAGATGTTAAGCTGGTAAGTCTGGTTGGAAAAGCTGGAACAGGAAAGACATTATTAGCTTTAGCGGCAGGGCTTAATCAGGTTGTTGAGGATATTAATTTCTCACGATTAGTTGTATCAAGGCCTATCTCTCCGATTGGTAAAGATATTGGTTATTTGCCAGGAACAAAAGCCGAGAAATTTAATCCCTGGATGCAACCAATTTATGATAATATGGAGATTTTGCTTTCTACTCACAACGATAATAGTGACAACGGTAATGGTAAGATTTTTGGTAAAAAACAACCGCAGTTAAAGGATTATCTTGATTTTGGATTTATAGAGTTGGAACCTTTAACCTATATTAGAGGACGCAGTTTGCCAAATCAATATTTAATTGTAGATGAAGCCCAAAATCTTACACCGCACGAGATGAAAACCATTATAACCAGGGCTGGTGAAGGAACAAAAATAGTGCTCACAGGTGATCCTTATCAAATTGACATCCCCTATCTTGATTCGGAAAGTAATGGATTAAGTATTGCAGTAGAAAAATTTAAGAATGAAATCATTGTGGGTCATGTTACTTTGGAAAAGGGAGAGCGTTCTACCCTGGCTAATATGGCTGCAAAATTCTTTTAAAAACAACAGGACAAGTAATGATAAAGGATCGTAGCTGGACAGAGATAAATCTGGATAATTACCGGAATAATGTAGCCAAATTAAAATCGCTAATTCGCAAAGATCAAAAGATTATGCAGATTGTAAAAGCTGATGCTTATGGTCATGGGGCTTACAGAATTGCGAAAGAAGCAGAAGAAATGGGAATTCGGCTTCTTGGAGTAGCCAATGTAGATGAGGGAGTAATGTTGAGGTATCAGGGAATAACAGCCCCTATCCTTATCTTATCCCCAAGTTTGGATAATGAAATCGAATCCATAATCAACAATGATCTGACACCATCAATATCTAATCTGCACTTTGCCAGAGGACTTGGAGCTATTGCAGCGAGCAGAAAAATTGTTGTAGACGTTCATCTTATTGTCGATACAGGCATGGGACGTAATGGCATCCAATATAGAGATTTTATTGATGTATATAATGAAATTAAGATGATCCCCGCATTAAGAATTTCAGGTATTTTCTCCCATTACTCCAGCAGTGAAGATGATAATGAATACACGTCACTGCAATTATCACGATTCCATGACCTGATTGCCAGGTTGGATAGCAAACCGGAATTCATTCATATAGCAAACAGTTCGGCAGTTGTGACAACCGATGATGAGATAACAAATCTGGTACGCATTGGTTTGTTGAGTTACGGAATTAATACCAGCAACGCAATTGCATCCAAACTACATCTGAAACCGGTAATGACATATAAAACCCGTATTTCAATGATCAAGCAGGCCGAAGTCGATGATTTTATTGGATATAACCGAACATATAAAGTTACAGAGAAAACCAGGTATGCGATTTTGCCTGTAGGTTATGCTGATGGATACGATTTTCTGCTTTCTAATAAGGGGTTTGTAGAGATTAAAAATCGTTTATACCCCGTTATTGGAAAGGTTAGTATGGATATGATAGCCATAGATATCGGGGTTACTGATGTGATAGAGTTAAACGAAGAGGTAACATTGCTGGGAGGAGAGAATCCTCAGTTAAGGGCAGAAAATCTTACTGCTCTATTTGAGGGTTCATCATACGAGTTGGTCTGCCAGATTGGACGACGGGCCAAGCGATATTATATAAAACAAGGAAAGATCGTAGACTCTTCACCTCTTTTACGACGTAATTTCATCTCTACCGATTATGATTCCAAGGAGTTGAGTAAGGTTATTGAAACTGCAATAGAACAGCGTTTACAGAGCAAAGAGATCTCTGATATCGTATATGAGGATATTCTGAAAAGACTTTTCTCAGATCATGACAATAAGATCAGTTATCGTTATAATTTCAGGCATGTTATTGAATTTCATCAAAAAGAAAAAATGGACGATGATTTTTATCCAGTTACAACAACATTACAGTACAGGAAGCAATTAAATCGTGATTATTTTATTGTTGCCTGCGCCAAAAGTGAAGAGTTGTTAGAACGCTATTTTCAACGTCATGATGTTGAGTATCGCTGGTTATTATCTGATTTACAGTATTTGGATGAGAAGTTTTTCTCCATTAAAGCTGTTAAGGTTAATGGGGTAAATCTTGATTTTACCAGAGAAGTTAAGGATGGCTGTCTGGAGTTCAGGTGTACACACAATAGTTTATCTAAACTTATTGGAGAGGATGTTGAGTTTTCTATTAAAACAGAGACGTACTATCCCGCAAATTCTCATCAGTTATCGGTATATATAAACGAGATGACCCGGGGAGCAGATATTCAGTTTATCCACAATAAGATATTTAATCAAATAGAGATAACTCCGATATTATCGGGTAAAACGCGATTTCCAGAGATCATTAAAGAATCAAATCAGATAATCATGAAAACAGCAGAGGATCAGTGGATTATTCCAAACAGTGGAGTTGTTTTCTCTTATTAGATATAAAAATGGTGCTGAAGCGGGGACTCGAACCCCGATGAGCATATTGCTCACTAGACCCTGAACCTAGCGTGTCTACCAATTTCACCACTTCAGCACTGAAGAGAAAGATTTTTTTATGGTCGCTATGAGTCAAGGAAATTTACAAAAAAAATGCAGGAGCGATAAATGGCATATATCAAAATAATCGAGCCCGATGAAGCATCAGGTGATTTGGATAGCATCTATAAAGAGCTGTTAGAAACACGTGGACGGTTAGCTGAGGTTCATAAAATTCACAGTCTTCATCCCGAAAGCATGATGCGACACATGGATTTATATATGACAATTATGTATGGCAAATCACCACTTAAACGATGGCAAAGGGAGTTGATAGGCGTTATAACATCAATAACAAATATGTGTCCCTACTGCATCACACATCATAAAGAAGCATTAAATAATTATTGGAAGGATAATAAAAGAATAGAGCGATTAATTCAAAATTATAGAGATGCTGATTTATCGGAAGCAGATGTTGAGTTGTGTAAATTTACAAAAATGTTAACACGATCACCTCAAGAATCATCGCAGCAACAAATTGATATTTTGGCAAAGCATGGGTTTTCTGATCGAGCTATCTTAGATGCGACAATGATTACAGCGTATTTTAATTTTGTAAATCGAATTGTTTTAGGGTTAGGTGTTAATCTGGAAGAAGACAGATCAGGTTATAAGTATTAAATATCTACAAAGTATTGACAAATAATGAGCTGTTTCGATTGTCATTACATAATGTAAATTATTGAATTATATGGAGAATCAATGAGTTATCTGGTATTAGCAAGAAAATTTAGACCTCAAAATTTTTCTGAGGTATATGCACAGGATCATGTAACAAGAATACTACAGAACGCGATAGAGATGAAGCGTATAGCACATGCTTATCTTTTTACTGGACCACGTGGTGTTGGCAAAACCTCTATGGCCAGGATTTTTGCCAAAAGCCTTAACTGTCAGACGAATGGACCCAGTCCAGTTCCCTGTAATAAATGTCAGAATTGTCAGGAGATCACACAAGGGATATCATCGGATGTAATAGAGATAGATGGAGCATCAAACACCAGTGTGGATGACGTCCGTGACATACAGAAGGAGTTGATGTATTCGACCAATACCTCATTATACAAGATTTATATTATTGATGAGGTTCACATGCTTTCTAAGAACGCCTTTAATGCGTTACTTAAGACATTAGAGGAACCACCTGAGAATGTGATTTTCTTGTTTGCAACCACCGAACCTCACAAGGTTTTGCCGACCATTATATCTCGTTGTCAACGTTATGATTTCAAACGTATTCCTATTCCTGCAATAGTAGATCGATTAAGTTATATTGCCCAGAATGACGATATCAATATAGATGATGATGGAAAATTCATGATAGCAAAAAAAGCAGATGGCAGTATGAGAGATGCATTATCACTTATGGATCAAGTTCTCTCTTTCGGTGGGAAGAATGTTACCTATGATCAGATTCTGGACATCTTTGGTATTGTTGATTTTGAAGTGTACAGGCAGATATTGCAGGGTATATTAGATAACGATTCATCATCAATCATTAAAATTTTTCATGGTGTATTGGAAAAAGGAAATGATATTCAAGAATTGATAAATGGCTTAATGGATTATATTCGTGGAATCATAATGCTTCGATTGGGTGTTAACATCGATGATGTTTCTGAAGAGATTAAATCGGGAATGCAACCCTTTACCCAGCAATTTACAGAGAATGATCTATTGTATCTCATTTCGTTACTAATAAAAACCAAAAGTGATGTTAAAATGAGTAATAATCCTATTCTGGTCGCAGAGATGTCTTTTCTTAAATTATCCAAATTGTCTCATATTCATTCAGTAGAAGAGATAATTAAGGATATTAAAAGTGGCAAAACACCACTTCCACAGCAAAATCAGGCTATACCGGTTTTTAAACCAAAAGTGAATACAGACGATATTCAAAAACGTACCGAGGAATTGAAGCGCAAGATGGTAGCTGATGTTGATTCCTCTAAACCTACAATTGAAGAGTTCTCTGAAGATGTCTATAATAAGTATCATGATCAGATATCATCCCGCATCAAAAAAGAGAAACCCTTTATTGCTTCCTTCTACAATAAAACAACACTGGATAAGATGATTTCTGGAAGAATACATCTGGATTGTCCTGATAAAATCACTTATGAGCGATTACAACGTAATAAAGAGGATTTGGAGAACATTGTATCCAAATATCTGGGAAAAGAGATCAATTTCAATTTTAAGATTAAGGAAACCAAAAAAGAGAAAACCATCTCCAACCCGGAGATAGAAGATATCAGAAAAGAATCACCCGGATTAGCAGATTTTATCGAAACCACAAATTCGACTTTCAGTAACTGATGATTTTGATTTTAATATCTGCAGCATGTATCTATGGGGTATTGATCCTGTTTTTCTGTTTTGGATTATTTCGCGTTGGGAAAAAACAAAATCAAGAATTACAACCAATCAGCGTTATCATAGCAGCTAGAAATGAAGAAGAAAATCTTCCTGAGTTATTACAATATCTTCAGCAAATAGATTATCCTGAAGATCATTATGAAATTATTATCGCAAATGACAGATCAACTGACAGAACTGGAGAAATACTTGAACAAGCATCCAGGGAAATAGGCAATCTTAGCGTTGTTCATTTATCAGCAGAGTTTGAGGATCTGGTAGGGAAGAAGGGAGCTCTTGCGGCTGCAATTGCAGAAGCTCGTTATGATATTCTGGCATTTACTGATGCTGATTGTCTGATTCCTCCCGATTGGCTAAGAGAGATTGATCTCCATTTTCATCCTGATGTTGATTTCTTAGCAGGATACTCGCCATTGCTGGTTAAATCACCATGGTTACGATTAATCAAGAATTTGGAACGATCATCAATTTTTGCTGTAACAGCAGGTAGTTTTGGCCTACATTGGGGTATTACCTGCACAGCTCGCAATATGGCTTACCGAAAATCACTGTATGAGCGTAATAATGGTTTTGAGGGTATTGGACATATCCGCTCGGGTGATGATGATCTAATGTTACAGAAATTATCACCTTCTATAAGAAGATTTGAATTTATAGTCAAAAGAATTATTATCGTATCCTTAGGTGG
>CAYYLA010000080.1:0-10555 GCA_964441785.1 uncultured Candidatus Cloacimonadota bacterium
TCTTCAAACAGATCTTCTAATGTAACATCAGACCCTGTTACTCCAATAAATCTGTCGTCATCGTATATTGGGATAATCAAACTCGTTACCCACTTCTTCCAGATTGAATCATAATAAATACTGGTCCATCTTATCCCCTTTTTGGGATTGAACGATGGCGTACCTATCACATAAAAATCATCATTGTTGAAATTGTGATTTTCATCCAGGCTTTCAACCCAGTCGGGAGGAGATATGCGAATTATTCCATCCTTTGAAATATAGTAAAAATTGAAGAAAAATTTCTCCATAACAGGAATTATCAATTCAAAAACCCTCAGAGTTTGAATGTATTGCTTCCTCAGCCAATCGTTTCTTTCTATATCAGCCGGTATGTATACCCCGGTTTTACCATCAACTATTCTTAAACTTTCACCTGGCTTTCCCTCTTTCAGTTGATTGTGATAAACATCTGGAGAAGGATTATCTTCTGAGAGCAAACGCATCGCTATACTCCTATTGAGAGCTTCTCCTGTTTTTACCAAATTAGAAAAATAGGTAGTATAATGTAATCCTATATTTCGAGTAAAATATTCCAAAAATGTAATCTCCTCTTCCAGAATAGAGTTACGTTTGTTAGATAATATCCAAAATGAAATAAACATAGCAAAAAGTAATAGGACCAATACGATATAAATTGTTAATCTCTGTTCTAATTTACGGTTATTTTTCATCATCATCTCCAAGGATACAATTTAATTTAATATTTTACATGATGTGTCAATATTTTTTCTTAAAATATTTAAATAATGCAAAATATAAATCCTCTGAGATACATTATTCAATAGATTTTCTTCACTAATCACCACCCAATCTATTAGCATTATCCAGATTTGAATAGTCGAGATATTGTATCCTAACGTTCAGCCAGCCAACAGGTGAATTTTATCAAATAATGTCTGTAGGTACGGCTAGGTTTTTAACCGTGAATTTCACAGATTTATATAGTTAAAGACAAATTAGCCAATCGAAGGATAATATTTTATAATGTTCATAATAATAATTTTGACAATATCTCCTGATTAAAAATTAATACATGTATGATAAGATTTGGAAAATTGGGATTTAATATAAACAATAAAGATATTCTTAAGGAGATATCTTTCAAAATAGATGCTGGTGAAAAGGTATCATTTACCGGACCTTCCGGCTCAGGGAAAAGCACAATTTTGCGTACCATAATTGGAGCAATCATCCCTTCGGAGGGAACATATTATTTTCGGAATAAAAGGGTAAATCACAAGAACATCTCCGAGATCCGACAAAAAATAGCCTATGTTGGACAGGAACCTGTTCTATCGGCTGAAATTGTAAAGGATGCGCTCTTGTTACCCTTCACCTTTAAGGCGCACAAGCATCGTATTCCTCAAACAAAGCAAATCAATACATTACTAGAGACATTTTATCTGGAGCCATCCATATTAAAGCAAAGGGTTTCCAGGATTTCTGGTGGTGAGAAACAGCGGGTTGCACTGGCAAGAGCATTATTGATGGGAAAGAAAATTTTTCTGTTGGATGAGGTAACCTCTGCCCTGGATCCAGAAAGCAGGGAAGCTGTTTCAAGAGCGCTCTATAAACCCGAATATACACTTATTTCGATATCTCATGACAAGGAATGGATTCAGCAATCCTCTAGAATTATCACAATTGAAAAGGGTCGTATTGTAGGAGATTCAGATGCAGACAAATGATATCCATATTGCCAATCTCTTAATCTATTATTCTCTACTTCTCTTCCCTATTCTAATCTTCCTGTATTATAAGATTAATCAGGTTAAAGACATCATATTAAGCGCACTGCGCATGACTATCCAACTAAGTTTAGTTGGTGTATTTCTTAAATATATTTTCCGGTGGAACAATCCCTTTCTCAATATTGGATGGATAATTCTTATGCTGCTTATAACAAATTATACAGTATTACATAGAACCGATCTATCAATTAAGAAATTCTTTTTATCAACATTGACCGGATTAGTCTCAGGAACATTTATTATTGTACTCTCATTTCTTTTTGTTTTGATCAAACCGCAACCCTTGCTTGATGCTAGATATTTGATTCCAATCACTGGTATGATATTGGGCAATTGCTTGCGAGGTAATATTATAGGATTAGAACAATTTTATAGTCAAATCCATCAAAAAGAATCTGAATATATGACCTATCTAACACTGGGGGCATCATTTAAAGAAGCGATTCACCCATTTATCAAAGAAGCATTAGTAAAATCTTTAAACCCAATGATAGCATCAATTTACACAATTGGGTTGGTTGCATTGCCAGGTATGATGACAGGGCAGATTTTAGGAGGGACATTCCC
Organism: uncultured Candidatus Cloacimonadota bacterium; assembly: GCA_964441785.1. Lineage (GTDB taxonomy): Bacteria > Cloacimonadota > Cloacimonadia > Cloacimonadales > TCS61 > CAYYLA01. The sequence continues at coordinate 2,361 of CAYYLA010000080.1, forward strand.
TTTAACAGCGATAAAATATCAGATTGCTATCATGCTGGCCATTCTGGTGAGCATGAGCATATCTGTGTTCATAAATTTGAATCTTTCATTGAAGATATCTTTTAACGAATATCATTTACTTAAAGACACTACATTTAGAAAGCAAAAAGGAGTTAGAAATGGCAATTGATGATACAAAATTAACCCATTTTGTAAGAGCTGCAGGCTGAGCCGGCAAAGTAAGTCCAGGGGACCTGGAAACTATAATGAAGGGATTAATCTATCCCAAATCAGATAATCTTTTAGTGGGTATTGAAACAAACGATGATTCCGGTGTATTCAAGCTTTCCGATGATATTGCTATAGTACAGACATTAGATTTTATCACACCTGTAGTAAATGACCCATATCTCTACGGGCAAATAGCAGCAGCCAATAGCCTCAGTGATATTTTTGCTATGGGTGCTCAGGTAAAAACAGCCTTAAATATTGTAGCCTACGACTCGTGCCATGTTACCAAAGAGATGCTTAATGAAATCCTCCGAGGTGGTCTGGATAAGGTAAAGGAGTCTAATGGGATACTCCTGGGTGGTCACTCAATCGAGGATCTCGAAATGAAATATGGAATGTCGGTAACCGGTGTAGTCCATCCAGATAGGATATTAAAGAACTGTACCGTTTCTGCTGGTGATGATTTAATCCTGACAAAACCGTTGGGTCTTGGTGTAATCACAACAGCTATCAAGGCTGATATGGCCCCAGATTCTGTCATCACAGAGGCCTCTTTTCATATGAGTTATCTCAACAAAGTGGCATCGGAAGTAGCGGTTGAATATTCTGCTAACGCATTGACCGATGTGACAGGTTTTGGATTACTTGGTCATCTTAATGAGATGCTTGATAATAAATATTCCGCTGAGTTGGATTTTGCCAACATACCCATAATCGAAGGTGCACTTGATCTTGCTGAGATGGGATTATTCCCAGGTGGTTCTTTTAGAAATAGAGATCATTTAAATAACGAGGTAAAAATCAGCGCTGATATTTCCGAAGATCAGGAGATGCTGCTTTACGACGCTCAAACATCGGGTGGATTGATAATCAGTGTTCCACATGAGCAAACAGATAAGCTTATTGAATCGCTACATAGAAAAGGTATAACCTGGTGCAAAAAGATTGGAACGGTTGTACCCAAAAAGGAATTCAATATTTATATTGGATAGATCAAGAATTTTGCCCAAGTTCAAGTAATGATTGGATTTTCTCAAGCAGGATATCGTCATCGTAAGGTTTTAACAGATATCCTGCATTTGAGAAAGTAGATATCTTCTTACGTATCTCTTCCTCACTGTATGCAGTGCAGTAGATTATGGGAATATCGTAAACCTTATTAATAATCTCACCAGCTTCTATACCATTGAATTCCCCTGGAATATTAACATCCATCATAATTAGATCCGGAGTTAAATCTTCAACAATATCTACAGCTTTTGATCCGTTATTTACGATAGCAGGTACTTCATACCCCATCTTTTTCAAACTTTTACTTAGCTCCAGGGCTATTATCATTTCATCTTCTACAATCATTACTTTGTGCGGCATAAATCCTCTTTAAAAAATTAATGTAATCTAAGCTCTAAGAGGTAAATATGGTAAGATTGTGTCAAGATTTTAATCATTGCTCGATTTCTGTTGCTGATGCCTGCCAATATTAACACCCAGTAATGAGATCAAATAAAAGATACCAGCAATCACAATAATCGTTGCTCCCGAAGGTAAATTCCAACTAAAAGAGAAATAGATTCCAGCCATTGTGAAAACACCTCCAAATACAACAGCAAGCACCATAACCCTGCCAAAAGATTTACTGAATAATCCTGCTATAGCAGCAGGTAATGTGAGTAGGGCAATCAGAAGTATCAATCCAACAACCTGTAATAAAACAACAACTGTTACAGCTATCAGAAGCAGAAGAAGTAGATATAAAACATCCACCTTAAGACCTCTTATGCGTGAAAATTCTTTATCAAAAGAGATTGATATCAACTGTCGATAGAAGACTACTACCGTTATAAGAACAGCTATATTCAAAAAAGACAGGATGACAAGATTCCCTTTATCAACCAGTAGGATATTGCCAAAGAGATAAACCATTAAATCACTGTTATATCCCGGTTTCAGCGACATAAATATAATCCCTGTCGCCATTCCAATAGACCAGAGCGCACTGATAACAGTATCGATATGTTGGTTGGATCGCAATTTGATAATGCCGATAATCATCGCAGATAATACAGCTGCAATAAAGGCTCCCCAGAGTGGATTCAATCCAAAATAATATGCAACTCCTACTCCACCAAGGGCAGAATGAGCAATTCCACCGGCAATATAACTAATACGTTTAACCACCACAAAAGTACCTGTTACACCACAAAGAATACTGGCAAGAATTCCCGCAAATAGAGCGTTTTGCATGAAACCAAAATTGATAATTGCCTCAAAAAAACTTAGCATCCAACCCCCTAAAGATTACATCTATGGTGCAAAACTTTCAACGAATAGTTATATTTATCAATAATTGAACCTTCAATTTCATCCAACCTGTGCGTACAACCACATACATTTAAGCACGTTACCTTATTCACAAAAGTTCCAACAAAATTAATATCATGGGAAACCAATATTATTGTGATATCTTTATTTAATACCTGCAACATCCGGTATACATCACCTTCTACAGCAGAATCTATATTAGCTGTTGGTTCATCCAAAATTAATAAGCGAGGATTCGATAACAGAGCTCTGGCTATCAGTACACGTTGTCGTTGTCCTCCCGATAATTCACTGATTCTCCTGTTGGCAAGATGATCAATACCAAGTGCTTTAAGCTGTTCCAGTGCTGCTTCTTTCTCCTTTTTTTGATAGAAAGGAAGGATTGATCCCGCGGTTAGATAGCTCATTAATACAACATCCAGAACTTTGATGGGAAACAGAAAATCATGCACACCATATTGTGGGACATATCCGATTTTCCTTCCAACTTTTCCGGGAGATTGACCAAACACCTCTATGGATCCAGAATCTGGATTTAATAATCCAAGAATTATTTTCAAAAGTGTTGATTTTCCGCCACCATTAGGACCAACAATCGCCATGAAATCCTTTTCATTAACCTCCAGATTGATATTTTTCAGAACATATTGAGAATTGTATCTGAAACTGAGGTTGCTAGCCTGGATTATATTATTCACTTCCTAATACCTCTGCTATAGATTGAGAAATTCTCGATAGATTTGCTAAATAATCCTCTGCAAGTGGATCCAACAACAAAACATTACCATCTAACTCTTCTGCTATTGATTTTGCAATATCCTGGCTGAATTGTCGCTGAACAAAAATCGTACGAATATTCTCACTTTTGCAGAATTTCAGGATGTACATCATCTCCTTTGGAGTTGGATCTTTACCTTCGATTTCAATGGGGATCTGTTCCAGACCAAATTCTTCAGCAAAATAACCCCAGGCTGGATGGAATACCAGAAATTTCTTCGATTCCAACCCCGAAAAGGTCTCAGAAATCTCGGCTTGTATTTCAATTAAATCGTCTTTGAATTTATTAAAATTCGCAATATATTCTGCCTTTTTGTCCGGATTTATTTTGATTAATTCTTTTAGTATATTGCCTGTTTGAATTTTCACATTTTCTGGACTCAACCAGGTATGAGGATCCATCTCACCAGGATGATGCTTATGCTGATGATTGTTATGCTGGTCATGATGATCATGGTGATCATGAATATCGTCAATCTGTTCCCGGGGTTCATCCCTGAGAATCCGGACAATCTCTTCAGCAGCGTTAACCTCTCTCATAGTAACGCCCTGATTCGTATCAACGATCTTTAGATCAGGATTGTTATGATGCATCTGTGGTAACCAAATCTTCTCAAAAGGTACACCAATAGAGAAATAAAGAGATGCTTTACTTAGCTCTACCATCTGCCTGGGGGTTGGTTCATAGGTAGCCGGACTTTGACCGGGTCTAACCATAACCTCTACATCAAAATCATCACCTGCAACACGTTCTACAAAGTATTTCTGTGGTAATAAACTCACGAAAACCACATGCTGTTCAGCAACCAAATTAATCACTGCAAAAACAAAAAACAACATCAACATTAATCTATTTCTCAAGATTCTCCTCCCTGCAGTTTTGACATAGACCCTCTACAATTAAATTGTGTGCTGTACAGGTTCCATTTAACTGCTCTTTAACTAGTTTTTCGATTTGTTTCCTTGCACAAAATTCCAGACAGAAGACGCCTTTACATTGTGTGCAGATAAAATGGTGATGGTCTCCCCTTCCCCAGTCACAAAAAAAATATGCCACTTTACTATCATCCAATGATACAGAATCAACAATGCCTATTTCCTTGAACTGTTGAAGTATCCTATACAATGTAGGAATACCAATCTTGTCGAAGCTACTGCTTAGCAATTCTTTGATATCCTGAATTGTAAAATAGCGTCTATTATTAACCAATAGTTGGACAACTGCTTTTCGTTTTGGTGTTAATTTATATCTATTATCCCTGATTTTCTGGAAACATAGCTCTGTTGTCATCATAACCATCCTTTCATTAAACAGAAACTAGTTTCATTTAGACAATTGTCAAACTCTATTTTTCCCTAAGTCTCCAAACAGAGAATTCTACTGTTTTCTGGATTGATTTCCTCTTATTAAGATATTTCTGATATCTGAATGAGTTGTCTGTATCTACCAATTCAAAATGTTTATCCAAAATACTGGAAATTCCCTCCAAACCTGTAACCGGTTCTCCGGAAATTCTAATGCCACTCAGCCATTTCTCTTTGGTTGTGATGTTCTCATCCCAATCATAACCTGAAGAGATAATCAAAATCCCCTCTGGTTTAAGACGATGGTGTAATGATTTCAGAACCGAAGCGGGATCATACATAACATCAAGAACATCATGGATATATATGAGGTCAAAATTCTTAAAATGAGGTTTAAGGTTGGATGCATCACCCTGCCAGAATTCAACTTTATTGAGAACCTTTGAGATATTGAGTTGTTCAGCTGAAACATCGCAATATTGTTCCAGATCACCTTCCGTTTTCAGGATATATTTTACCGATCCGGTCTCCTGCATTCTGATTGCCATTTTAATGTATCTTGCTGTAAAATCAATCCCGATAACTTTATCAAAATATCTAGCCATTTCGAAAGCTACTCGTCCGGTATTACAACCGATATTCAGAGCTTCCCCTTGATCTCCATCGGTTACATATTTCAAACAAAATTCTACAGCATTCTTCGAGAAATTACCGATTTCTGGATTAACCTTTCCATAGTCAAACTCACACCTTAAAGCAACATCGTTATCCGATTCAAAAGGAGTTTGCACTATTTCAACATCATCAGGAGAGACAATATATCGAATACCAGCATATTGGAAGAAGTGTCTTCTAAAGGCATATCGGGCATATTTTGTAGCTTCGTTACCCGTAGATATCCAAGCTCCTCCTTTAAAAAGATTATGCCTTGTATCAAATGTAGGAGTCGAGAAATCATCATAGCAAGGATGAATCCTGAATCCGGGATAGCCATCAATTGGTGTTTCGGTCCACTGCCAGACATTTCCCACCACATCAAAAATCCCACCAAAATCAAATTCGGCAACAGAACAGGGAGATTTGTAATGCTCCAGATTTATATTACCAGGAGCAACAGGCCAATCCGGCTGATCATTCCTCATGTATTGCTCATACATAGCCAGATATTCAGCTTCAGTTGGTAACCGATATTTCTGATGTGTCTGATTTGATTTCCAGTTGCAGAAAGCTTTAGCCTCCAGATAATTCACCTCCACAGGCCAATCCCATGGTATTGGAATAATTTCCAGCATGGTTCGGAGTACAAACGTTCCATCCTCTTTTTTTAACCAGAATCTTGGATACTCCGCGCGGGTGTATTCTCTCCAACTCCAACCCTCTTCTGTCCAATATTCCCTTGTTAGATATCCCTGATCCTCGACAAATTGAAGAAACTCTCTGTTGGATACAAGATAACGGCTTGCCTCAAAATCCGAAACCTGTTTGAAAGTTTTTCCGTATTCATTGTCCCAGCCATAAAGTTCATGATCATATTCTTTACCCAACCTGATTTTTCCACCTTTGATTGGAACAAGCTTGTTTTCAATTTCAATCTCTGCCTTGATCTTCAATTCCCAGAAATCAGTTACCTTTAACACTTCAAGCGGAAGCTGACGTATCAGCATGGTTGATGTTTCAAGATGAATTCGCTGATGCTCAATACCCATAAGAATAACCCAGAAAGGATCATCCCATTTGACAGGTATATTCAAAGGTAATGTATCGATCATCTCATTAACCTTTTCCCATACTGATTTCCTGTAATTTTTCACCTCTTCTACAGAAGGCCAGTTGTAATTAGATTCATTGAGATCATCCCAGGACATCTCATCCACACCTACTGCAAAAATGGATTCAAATTCGGGATTTATTCTTTGTGGCAATAGTTTAGCCAATATCAATTTATTCACATAGAAAACTGCAGTGTGACCAAAATAGAAGATCAAAGGATGTCGCAGAGGATCTGCTCGGAGATAGTAGGCTCTTTCGTTGGCAAATGTTTCAAATAAACGTTCTTCAGCCTTTATCGTCTGATGGAAATATTCACGTATTTCTTCACGCTTTGACAAAGGACTTCCAGTATTAAGTTTTACCGTTTTTGTCACAAGGTTTTCCATAATAACTCCTAAATAAGTTTCCGATTTTCTAAAGAGAGTTTAAAGCGTTTTAAAGCGGTATCAATTAATTTTCTTGGACATCCATAATTGAAACGAATGAAACAATCTCCTTCTATCCCATATTGGCGGCCATCAGTTATGGCTAATCCTGCTTCATCAATAAGGATCGTCTTCATGGTATCTGCTTTGATACCAAGTGATTTATAATCCAGCCAGAGAAGATATGTTCCCTCTTGCTTTGATGGTTTTATTGCCGGGATATGGTCGTCCAGAAATTTGCAGATGAAATCATAATTATCTTTCAGATAGCGATTCAATTCATCCAACCACTCCTGTCCATAATTATAGGCAGCTTCTAATGCAGTTATACCAAAGATATTTCCAATAAAGAGATGATTCTTATTCAGAAAATCTACAAATTTCTCCCTGATTTCATCATTTGGAATTATTCCGAAAGCGGTTGATAAACCAGCGACATTAAATGTTTTACTGGGTGCATTAAAGATTATTAATTGATCAGAAATTCGTTCATCGATATCCAGCAGAATGTGATGTTTCTCTCCAGGAAAAATCAGATCGGAATGTATTTCATCGGATATCAGGTAGACCTTATACTTAATACATAGATCTATCAAACTGGATAATTCATTCCTGGTCCAGACACGACCTACAGGGTTATGAGGACTACATAAGATCATCATCTTTGCACCTGCTTTAAAGATGTCTTCCATATTTTCAAAATCCATTTCGAAATGGCCATTGTTATTGATCAGAGGCGAAGTTTTCAGTACGCGATCATTATCCTGGATTGAATGAAAGAATGGATCATAGACTGGTGAATGAGTAACAATTGTATCGCCTTGTTCTGTTAACATCTGGATTACAAAACAAATACCAGGCACAACCCCGGGGGTGTTTACAATCCAATCTTTTTTAATAATTGAATTATGTCGGATTTTGTACCAGTTGATTATTGATTTATAATAATCGTCAGCTCTAAAGGGGTAACCAAAAACACCGTGTTCTACACGATCATTAAGTGCCTTCATAACCTCAGGTGGTGCTTGAAAATCCATATCAGCAACCCAGAAGGGTAGTAAATCATCCTTTCCAAAAATCGGTTTAATAAAATCCCATTTGAAACAATTTGTGCCTCTTCGCTCAATAACTTTATCAAAATTATAAATCATAACATCTCCACTTTTTTTTCTCAAATTTCCAGTTTGTGGATCAAATTGTCCAATAATGATTTTGATAAAGGAAAAAAATATATTAAAGAATACGAATTATTGTTAGAGAACAGATGTCAGTTGAACCATCTTCAGTCTTATACCTCCATTCTCCATTACGCCAAAGGCGTATAAATCTTTTGTCTTTTTTCTTTTTTCTTTTGCCTTTCGTTTTTTGTCTTTTGTCTTTCGTCTT
>CAYYLA010000081.1:0-10438 GCA_964441785.1 uncultured Candidatus Cloacimonadota bacterium
AAAACCAGTTATTGTGCCTTCAATATACCCTATCTCAACCTCTGCTGAACGAGTTCTTTCTGCACTTACTTTTGTTGTTAACACTGCCCTGAAAACGAACAACAATATCACAGTAGCAAGAATGAAGATTACAATTCCGTAAATACTCTTCAGCTTTACTTTTAACACTTCTTTTGCACCAATTTCTCTATCCATAAACCATTACCTCTGCACAATACAACTGCATTTCCTGAGCCATACTTTAGTTGTTTATATATCAGTATGTTATGTATACAGAGAGAAGTCACTTTCTGTTCAATTTCAGATATTGTGTTCGTTTTTGTTAAACTAGCATTCTCAATAAGATTAAAAGCAAAGAATAAAACAGACATGAGCAAGCAACCCGAGTCGGGTTTTACTGTTATTATGTAACACTAAAAAAACGTAAAACCCGACTCGGGTTGATAAAATGCTTAAGTGTAAAGAAACTAATCCGCTACTATTTTATTTTATTTCAAGATCTTAGAACAGCACAATTACAAGATGATCTGTTTTATACTTGGCAATGAAATGAATTTACGCCGGGGCTTATTAGTGTCTTAATTTATTGTTATTAATAACCTTACAACAATCACATTAGATTGGTAGCTTTTCTTTACAAATTTGATACTAACCCGACTCGGGTTAGTATCAAATTTAATAAATATTACTGATTCTCAAACTCCATTTTATGCAACTTACCAACGATCTCATTGCGGACATCTTCCAGATCACGATCCTGAAAATATACCGCTAATTTATAATTGAGCTCTTTCTTAGAACAATTAAAGAAGTTAACAAGATTCTCAAAAACCTGCTCTGTCAAAACCTCTTTCATATTCTTTTCTTTCTGTTTCTCCTTAATCTCCTTGATCTCTTCTTTCAACTCAGTTGGAGATAAATCAGAAGCCTTATCAATCCAATCCTGCATCTCTATTCTGTCGGAATCCTTTAACATAGGAGTAACGATATTCAATTTATCAAATCCAATTTTCTTTACTGTATGTTCATCGATATCATGTTTAATCAAAAATGTATCATGTATCTTAATCAAACGATTGGCAACACTGGCAGGAAGACCATATTCAATCTCCACAAATTCTTTAAAATTTTTATGGCCCTTCAGTTTGTAAAGTTTAGTCTTCTTAACGTCACTGAGCAGTTGTCCCAGTTCAATAAAATTCTCCTGCATCCTGTTTTTAAGTGTCTCAAGAGCAGCTAATTTATCATAATCATTGGCATTATTGATATCCATTGTTCCTCCGATTTTTTTTGCTGAAAAAATATAATCTCTCCTATTAGTCAATAATTAATCACCATCTTTTTTAAAGAATTTGATTCTACAGCTATCGACATTAATCGTAGAGCAGTTTTTCCATCATAGGTTGGATTTTTTCCAATCCTTTTGTATTAGATTGCTTACTATATACAGAGAAGAGAATGTGATGAGCAAGAGCATTCTCCTTATCTCTATCCAAGACTTGCATCAATAGCTCCTCAGCTTCATCCAGCCTATTGGTCTGATCATAAAGATCTGCCAGTTCCAGAAGCAGCTCCATATTGCTCTGATCAATCTTAAGCCCAGATTTAAAATTGTATTCCGCTTTCTGATATTCCTCGGTGATCTCATAAATCCTACCCATCTCACAGTAGAATTTTTCATCTTTTTCGAAAAATTTATTGATTCTGTCAATCACCTTCTTCATGCGACCAAAATCCTTCATTTTTGCTAAAACTTCAGCCTGCTGAAAATAGTTTTGCAGATAATCGGGTTCCAATTTCAATGCCTGTTCTATCGCCAATAAAGCCGAAGCATAATCACCTGTGCCTGCATAAGCTCTACTTAAAAAAAAGTAGTACCTTTCCTCACAGCTATCTGATTTTAAGGCTTCGCAAAACTCCTTTACAGCCGACGTGTACTTTAAATCACACAGTGAGTCCAATCCCTTCTCAAAATGTTGTTCAGCAAGAAAAAATCTTGTCTGGGTAAAATCTGGTACAAACTGGGATGCTGTTCTCGGATCTCTACCAATTGTATCAATAAACCCCTTACATTTGATATAATCATCTAAAAGTTCTTTAAACGTTGGATAAAGTAAGCCCCACTCCGCTGGAAACGCTTCATGCCAGGCATCAAAAATTGGTGAGTCGGTTTCTTCCCGGTTAATTGTAATAAATATTTCATTGTTTATAATACTGCAGATTGGGATAAAGGGATAAGGCCCTCTTCGACCATCAAACAATTTCCAGGAAAAATCTCTCTTGTATTGATATTCAACCGCCATCTCTTCCAATGAGAAGATATAATTATATTCTCCCTGACTCGGTTGCGCTATAAAGCCTCCATTAAAACGTTGTAAAAATTGTTTATACGATAGCGGCAGGTTCAGCTTTAACTTTCGTTCTATATTACTTATTTGATCTACAGATACACCCGGAGCAAAACAATATTGTTCCGGGTGATTTTCAACAAGAGATTGCAGACGATCAAGAATATCCTTCATATGGATATGGCTAAGATCGACTAGCTTTTATATTATTGATATGATAATTAGATTTTTCTAAGATACTATCCATTTCCAGATGAGGAAGTTTTCTATTTTCTAATACAATTTTACCATTAATTACTGAATCTTGTACTGCCGCACTATTCAGTGTATAGACAATATGAGAATAAACATTATACATAGGCATTGCTTCCAGTGTGTCATTTTTCAACGTAATAATATCCGCGAACTTCCCTGTTTCCAACGAGCCCAATTGATGCCCTTTCTGTAGAGCTTTTGCTGCATTAATTGTCACCATTTTCAAAGCCTCTTCTGCAGGTAGCAGGGTTGGATCCAGATGTAATGCTTTATGAAGTTTAGCCGTTGTATCTAACTCCTCTAACAATGAGAGATTATTATTGCTGGCTACGCCATCGGTTCCAAGACATAAATTTACTCCTTTCTCCATATAACCCTTAACCGGCGCAAAACCAGAAGCCAGTTTCAAATTACTTTCAGTATTAAGAGCAACTGAAACATTCTTTCTTGCCATCAATTCCTGCTCTTTTTCATCAACCCATACCCCATGAGCAAAAATTATTGGTCTATTCAATAACCCTATTTTATCGATGTAATGAACTGGTCTCAAACCAAAATTTTTAACGGAATCATCGACCTCTTTCTGAGTCTCAGACATATGGATATGTATCATCATGTTATGCTTATTGGCTTGATCCAAGGCATGCTTCAATGTTGCTTCACTACAGGTATAAATTGAGTGAGGAGACATACAGAATTCAATGGTCTCGTGTGATTCAAAATGCTCTTGCATTCGAATTGTATAATCGATTATCTCATTTGGACTTGTATAGTTTGCCACCGGAAAATCAAGGATACCTTCTCCGATTAAACCTCTGATACCAGCTTTGATAGCTGCTTGAGCTGTCTCTTTCCCATGAAAATACTGATCATTAAACATTGTTATACCGTTCTGTATCATCTCTGCCAGACCATGAAGTGCAGAATCATAAACAAATTCGGGAGCTACAAATTTTCCTTCCACAGGCCAGATATGATCCTGAAGCCAACTCATCAAAGGAAGATCATCAGCATATCCACGGAAAAAAGCCATTGGAACATGGGTATGACAATTGATCATCCCAGGCATCACAATCTTCCCGGTTGCGTCGATAACGTTATCCGACACACATTTACTATCAATCACCTCTGTTTTGTCGATCTCGATTATTAGATTACCTTGAATTACGATGGATCCATTCTCGATAACATCCATCGTTTCATTCATTGTTACAATATACCCATTCCGAATGATTAAATCTGCTTTCATCATAATTAACTCCATATCAATTTTATCTGTAATTGTTTATATAAAATCTAACCACTGATTATTGTCAAGTGTTGCTCAATATCATTAGCCAATTTATCATTACATCTCAAATATTGAGCACCTTTAATAGACAAAGTGCTTGCTAGATATTCTTCCGTTCTGTAATTGGCATATCATGAATGCTAATAAAAACAATAAAATCAGTATAGGCATCCTGGCTCATGTAGATGCGGGTAAAACAACCCTTACCGAGAAATTACTGGTGGCAACCAACACAATTTCTCAACCCGGCAATGTAGATAAAGGAACCTCTGTCTCAGATAGTCTGAAGGTGGAAAAAGAGCGTGGAATTTCGGTAAAATCATCGGTGCTAACTTTTTTTGATGATGATCTTCAAATTAATCTTATCGACACACCGGGTCATAGTGATTTCGTTGCCGAAATCCCCCGAGCTCTTGCCGTTCTCGATCTCGCTATTCTGGTTGTATCTGCTTCCCGCGGTATCGAAGCTCAAACAGTACATCTCTGGAATCTCTGCCAATCAGTTGATCTTCCCGTTGTTGTTTTTATTAATAAATTAGATCAACCAGGTGTTGATTTCGATCTTATCCTGGAAGAAATTAAGTCACAACTTTCACCCAACTCCTTCTGTTTACAATCTGCTCAAAAAATTGGCACAGAATCCGTCAGGTTGGATAATTCACCGTTATTGCAAAGGCTAAAAATCGATTCAACTCTTATGGAAAATCTAACTGAAGCGTTGGCCAATGTTGATGATGATCTCATGGAATCATATCTTAATGGAGATAAAATCTCCGCTGAGAACTTGATAGAATATTTAATAGTACATACGCTTTCTCGAGATATCATTCCAATCATCCCAGGTTCGGTGAAATTTGACCAGGGAGTTAAACAGTTACTGGCATTTCTGCATCTTATCCAAACAAAAATGGGAAACGATATAAATGACAAAGCAGCATTACAGGTTTTTAAAATCAATTATCGTAACAATCAACAGCAAGAGGTTTATGTTAAAATGTTATCAGGATCAATTTCGGTACGAGATACTATCATAAACCAGAGAAACGGCAAGGAAGAGAAGATAAATTTTATCAACATCACCACTATTCCAAAAATCAAGCAGGTTAATAATATCCAAACTGGCGATATTGGAATTTTGGAGGGTTTACATAGTGCCCGAATTGGAGATATGTATGGATTCGAACAGAAATCTAGAGGGATTAATAAAGTAGAATCCGCATTTACCGTGCAGATAAAACCTTCTGTAAGTGAAAATTACCCCCCCTTAGCAGAAGCACTAACCATTCTGAACAGAGAAGAACCCAACCTCAATTTCAACTGGCTTAAGGACGAAGAAGAATTTCATCTCGATGTGAACGGTTATATTCACATGCAAGTCTTAACCCAAATCCTGCGTGATAGATTTAATCTGGAGATCCAATTTATGGATCCAACCATCATCTACAGGGAGACACCGGTGAAAACAGGTCTGGGATTTGTAGAATATACAATGCCGAAACCCTGTTGGGCTGTTGCCACCTTCCGAATTGAACCCGGGGAACGAGGCAGTGGTGTTAAATATCGATCTACAGTCAGTGTCGATAAAATCAAAAGTAAATATCAACATGAAGTTGCCAGAACAATTCCCCATGCCCTTGAACAGGGCATCAAAGGTTGGGAAGTTACAGATATTGTAATAACTATGATTGATGGTGAAGATCATGAAATTCATAGCCGCCCTTCTGATTTCATCATCGCAACACCAATGGGAATCATGAATGGATTACAACATTGTGACACCAATCTCCTTGAACCAGTTATGAATTTCTCGCTCACTGTGCCCGAAGAAAAGAGTGGTCGTGCAATGAGTGATATTACACGAATGCGAGGACGATTCTCTCCCCCGGAATTCAAGAATGGCCTGGCAATCATAAAAGGACAAGTACCAGCTGCTACATCATCAAATTACCAGATGGAAGTCAGCTCTTACACCTCTGGTAAAGGGATCTTTTTCACCAGTTTCTATCGCTATGAAGATTGTCCTCCTGGAGAAGGAGCTATACGTTCATACCGTGGAATCTCACCTCTTGATAGATCAAAGTATATATTAAAAGCGCGAAAAGCAATTACGGAAGGAATCAAGAAGTGATATTATCATTTCATAATTGTTTTAGTTTATAAATATTTTTTTCTGTTAATCGCTTGACATCGATTCCCTGAAAATATGTTTTTAGATAAAAATATTTTATTGAGGTAGTTATGAAACAATTTTTTGCTTCTGCTTTCGATGGAAACAGAGTAGCGCTTTATTATGTTTCTTATATCATACTTTGTATTGTTTTTGGAATTATCTTTAGCGTTTTAGGCCGTAACCCACTCATAAATCACCGTATTACGTTTTATATTATGTACATAATAATGATGATTGTGATTCTTGCAGCCTGGGTAATCATACTGTTTCTTCTTATTCAACATTTTCTTGAGACCCTCTCTTTAGGAAGAGATAATGTTCAATTTGATGGATATCTCCAGGAATTTGCTCCGAAAATGGCTATCTGGTTTCTACTTACAATCGTTAGTTGTGGCATCTATTACCCCTGGTTTTACAGAAATCTGGTTGCATATTTTTCCGAAAACACATCCTTTAAAAATGAGCAGTTTAAATTCAATGGCTCCGGTTTTGTGTTATTTGTTATAATGATGGTTTATGCAATTTTTATTGTGATTTATGGACTACTTTCGATGCAGGGTCCTCTTACAATAACATATTTTTTAGGAACCCAGTTCTTCTTTATGGTTCTATCTTGTCCGTTAGTGTTTCTTATTATCAATTGGATGTTAAATTTCCAGTGGGGTGATGAAAAAACCATCACTTATGAAGGTAATTTTCTGGTAGGAATTGGTATTATTGCGCTCAATATGCTTCTTTCAATGGTTACTTTTGGGTTATATGTACCAGCTGCCTATATAAAGATCTATGGACATTTCGCCAATAATATTGTTATCCGTAGAGATCATGGATTAAAAATCATGGAACTTGGATTTAATGATAATAATGTATCAGAAGGTTATATGTTTATCATAGGACAATATCTTTTGGTCAGTTTTACTATGGGAATTTATGCTCCCTGGGCACTTGCCAAAGTTATCCCCTGGTTCGTTGGTGAGACCTATCTGGTGGATATTACAAAACGCTACGAAGATAACCATGACCAGGAAGAACAGATGATTGAAATTGATGAAGACGGAGAACAGATATTCTACTATGATGATTAAAGGATTTGTTATAAAGCAATACATGGTAAATATTGGATAGAATAGATCTTCGAGAAAATCTGATATTGGATTATTAATAAGCTTTCTCTTTCTGATAAGAGAAAGCTTATTTTACATTTTATAGCATAACATCGTTTTACTTGACTGGATTTAAATAAATACTGAGCCTTGCACAAATATATTTTTTAGAAAATTTTATCACGAAATTGAGGAATTATGTTGATTTTTAATGAGACTAAGTTTATTAGAGCCAGTTTTGATAATGAAGAAGAGTTAGAAAAAGTTGTCATTGATAATTACGAATATTTATTTGGACCAAGTTCAATATATCTACCGAAGAAATTGATAAAAACATATGATGGAACCGGAACAATACCCGATGGTTTTGCAATTGATCTGGAATCAAAAAAATGGTATATCGTAGAAGCTGAACTTTTAGTTCACAGTGTTTGGAATCATATTGCTCCCCAGATATCGAAACAGATAATTGCCAGCCAGAATATGGCTTCTAAACGACAAATACTGGAGCTATCAATTAATGAATATAATACTAATTGCGTAGTTAAAGAAAAGTTCCAGGAATTAGGTATCAAAGAACTGAATATTCGCAAAGTTTTAGGAGACATCCTTGACACAGCACCACTTATTGGACTTCCCATAGACAATATCTCCGAAGATCTAAAAAGGTGGGCGCGAACCCTGAAGAATAGTGTGAAACTGTGGCAATTAAGAAAATTCACCGAATATAAAAACCCTCAAAATATTCTGTATGAATTGCCGGAAGAATTTGAGCCTGATCTTGATACGGAAAATGATCCAATCAATTCATCGGAAAATCAATCAATCAAGTATTACAATATTACTCTTCTCGACTTGATAAAAGAATCTATTCTTAACATAAACGAGAAGATATTCATGAGTTATAAACCAAGAAATGGTCATAGGAAAACCTATACGGGAATAATTGATAAAAATGGTGATATAGAATTACTTGGCAATAAATTCTCAAGCCCAAGCTATGCTGCCCTTGCTGGCATCCAGGATGCGGGAAGTACCCGATTAACAGTAAATGGTTGGACCAGTTGGAAGAATGACAAAGGACAAAGGTTAGCGGATTTACGAGAGATATATATAAACAGGCAAAGGAATAAAAAAAGCTAATCTGGGGGAAGTGGTAATGTTAAAAAAAATTGTTTTAATAATGATAACTTTTTTTATATCATTATCTTACGCAGATAGAAAAGTATTTGAAAATCAAGGTGTAATTGACATTTATGACTTTGGCGAAGCTATGTCAGATATGATATCCATTGCAGCTGAAGATATAAATCATAATGATAAAATTGAGTTGTTAGTTTTAGCTGATGGGCAGATATATCTCTTTGAACAAACCTATGTAGGTAGTATGGATTTTGAATTGATTACCTCGAACTTTATCAATGCAAATAATTATGAATCGATATCGCTCGTTGATATCCAAAATGATAACAGGTATGAAATTATTCTGGGTAAAGATCATCAAATAGTGACGTATTCTCAACAAGATTCAAACAGCTATAATTTTATTTATGAAGGAAGTAGCTATTTAGAAGTAAACGATGATCCTGCATATACATTTAGTCCATATCTTGATTTTGCAGATTTGGATGATGATGAATTTAATGAGGCTTATGTGGGAGTAGGCCACAATAATGGATTGTCTACACCTGGTGAGTATACCATAGGAGAAATAGCTAGATATGAATATAATGGTAATGATATTTTATTTGAAGAATTCACTTATTTTACAATATGTTACGCCAGCATACAGTTTACCGACTATAATCATAACAACAAATTAGACATGGTTGTAAGCTCTTATTTTGATCTTCTTTTTTTTGAACAGATTGAACAAAATAACAGTGATTTTAACTTTGAGCCACAAGCATTTGACGGGATAACCGGATTAAACTGCCCCCAGGCAATTCTCTGTGACCTAGATAATGATTCCGTAGATGATATGCTTCTTGCTCAAGGATATCCAGTATCATTTTCTGTTTATCACAGAAAGCTCTGGGCAGAATTCTCCGTTCAACATATCTCTGGTAACACCTTCCAATTTGTTAATGAATCAATAGGAGAAATTGAGAATTATTACTGGAACTTTGATTGGAACGATGGTAGCAATTATACAATAGAGTCTTACGAGGAAAATCCAACTTGGACTTATGATGAGCCTGGGGACTATAAGGCTATTTTGTATATCGTAAATGGAGATTATAATGATTATGTTGAAGTAGACGTTCATGCTACAACTTCTGAAGAAGAGGATACGATTACTAATCAAGCAATTGAGATAAAAGCTTTCCCCAATCCATTTAAACCGTCAGGAGTCAGTCGCAGTCCTGCAACAACTATTGAGTTCTCGATTTCTGAAGATAATGAGGTATTTTTATCAATTTATAATTCAAGGGGACAACATGTTAAAACCATAACAAAAACATATCTGAATATTGGAGACCACCAGTTCAGTTGGGATGGTTGTGATGATGCTGGTAATGAAGTATCATCAGGTGTTTATAATATTATATTAAAACAGAAAAATGGATATAAGTTAAACAAACGGATTCTACTATTGAAATAAATTTGCAATTCATCAATTTTGAGATATTCCAGTTCTAGTTTTCTATCATGAAAAGAACTGATCCAATTCTCTTTGATGAGATCAAGGATTGGCTTAAAAGAGATTGGACTTTCAACAAAGTTATCTTCCCAGGGAGAGCAACAAACTGGGGTGATTTCTTTACTCTTGTCGTTAAGCAAGACCAGGGGGTTATCATGGAATAATCATTTGGAAGTAACAAATGGTGAAATTAATAAACAGGCTTAATTCTATCTGCATACGAAAATGCTGTATACTCTCCTCTACTGCTTTTAAATATTCAGGGAACGATTGTTAACGGTGTTAATGCAAACAAACATTACGAATATAACACCCTAACTTCAGGAGATAATAATACTGTTTAGTTTATAAAAGCATCATCTTCTCATGGTGAAGTCTGTATTGTTCAATGTCCCTTAGATGGTACCAAGGGAGATCAATAGATTATTGTATTCGGTCGATTAACAATAGGAAACAAATAAATTTATAAAGCAATGCTTACCTTAGGTAAAGTCTCATAAGGTAAGCATTGTAGTTTAGCTGTCAAATAATGATACTACTCATATTTCAAAGCTTTTATCGGGTTCATATTGGCAGCATTTATTGCAAGATAGCTCACCGTTGTAATAGCAATTAGAAGTGTAATCA
>CAYYLA010000082.1:0-10427 GCA_964441785.1 uncultured Candidatus Cloacimonadota bacterium
AAGCTGTCACCAAATAGATTTATAGAGCTGATATCCATCAATCCCGCCATACGATTAGGCCTATATCCAAATAAAGGTTCATTAGAGATTGGGTCCGATGCCGATTTCTCGATCTTAAATCCATCACGTTCGTTTATTGTTGATGAATCATCCCTCTATTCCAAAGGCAAATATTCTCCCTTTAATGGTAAATCTTTTTCATGTTCAGTAGATTCAACCTATGTTAGAGGTTCATTGGTATACCATAGCCAAAAGGGATTCTTGGTTGAGCCAGGATATGGCCATTGGATAAAGCGGAATCAGAATATAGAACGTTAAGCTAAAAATCCCTTGCAAGGGGTCTTCCATAAGCTCCGAAACCAATATTCAAATAAATCATCTCGCCGGAAAAACGATTATCAAGTCGTTCAAAATCGGGTATGCTATAACCCCCTCTTAAACGAATAAACCAATAGTTATTAAAATTATGCAAATTATTTTCTTTGCAACACCTACCCATTTTCAAATCCAAATTTAACCCAAAATCATAGGCCAAAGAAAATTCTATCCTTACATCATTTTCTTCGTCTTCCTGTTCTATTTCAGGAGGTGAAATACCCATTGCTGAAACACCACCAAAGGCAGATAATTTGAATCGATTATTCTCCAATAAAGGATAACCCGCTGAGATTTCAGCTTTATAAACATTCTGCTTTAAATCTTTCTTCCAATCACCTTTATATTCAAATGATTTTCTTGTTTTGCATCCAACCCCAATATAATCCCTGAGATAGAATGTCAAATCTTTATAAGATATATCAAAAGCCACACCCAATGCTACATTTCCGGTAAAAAGCTTATTCATATCACCATGAAATTTACCATATCCCGAGAAAAACTCAAATCCCAAACCAAAATTACCTAGTTTATAAACATATCTCAAATAATTCCTGATATATCCCTCGTAGATACTGTCCGGATATTTTGCCAAATAAAGATTTGACTTATTATTGATATAATCAACTGTTATATTTCCATCTTCATCATACAGAAAATTCAGAATCAACAACCAGATAAAATCCTTTTGAAAACCATCCATATCCGTATTAATCAAAGTCTCACGGAGAGACTCCTTATGCTCGTTTACATAATCTATCAAGTTAAGATACAACCAATCATTGGGCGGATAAATCTTACGTTCCAAGGGAAAATAACCTGTCTCAAAATATTCGATCTCTGACTGAAATTCCTCAATAATTAAATCATACTTTCCTGTTATGAAATATATCATTATAATTTCTTCAGGATACAAAGCTACATAATCTTTTGACTGGTAATTTTTTAGAAGATATTCCTCAATCTCACTTATTTTATCCAAGCTATCGGATTCAAGACAATCAATGATTATTCTTCTTGAATTTGTAATAATCTCAAGATCCTGATCTTTGTATTGAAGAATTTCTCTTTCTAAATCAATATCTTCACTTGCATTTAAAAGTAAAGCGATGATAAATAAAAATATCAGTAGAAACCTAAGATTCATCGCAATGCAAATTCCCCGACACTGTGATCAAAAATCTCCTTTAAACTCTGCAGATTCTCATCCGAAAAAGACGTTGCCACCATATAGGATGAATCTAATGTTTTTGAAGCGACAAATTTCTGCAGGAAGTATCGTTTGGCCTTGCCAAGTAAATCTGCTATCTTTGCAACCTCAACATAGGATAACAACCCCTTAACAAGTGTACTCCTGAACTCATAATCAACACCTGATGTTTTTATCAATTCAATACTCTCTGCAATTGCATCAATATCGGTTTCAACCTTTGTAACATGCGAATAACTGACAAGAGGAGCTTTGATATCCATCGCCAGATAATCTACTAATTTCTCAGCAATCACCTGTTTTATTAATTGAGGACTGGTTCCGTTTGTATCCAATTTTACCAGAAACCCCATAGCTTTTACCTTTCTGATGAATGCCAACAAATCTGGTTGAAGAGTCGGCTCGCCACCGGTAATAGACACAGCATCCAGTTTGCCCATACGTGTTTTTAAGAAAGCAAATATCTCCTCTTCCGGTATTGGATCTTCAAACTTACTACTCTCAACCAATTCGGGATTATGGCAATAAGGACACCTGAAATTACAACCTTGAGTGAAGATAATCGCACTTATTTTACCAGGATAATCAATCAATGAAAACTTTTGAAAGCCACCAATCCTCATCTCTACTCCGCAATTTTAAAGGTTTTGCGCATTTCAAATTCGGCTCGTTTTCCATCGTTCCACTGCTGAACCGGTCTAAGATACCCAACAACGCGTGAGTAAACCTCGCAATCCGCATTACAAATTGGGCATTTGTAATGTTCTCCATCAATGTAACCATGAGTTTTACATACACTGAAGGTTGGAGAGAAGGTAAAATATGGTAGATGATAATTACTACAAATCTTGTTCACCAGATTTTTGATACTGGCGCCATTGGGAACACGTTCACCCGCAAAGAGATGTAATACAGTTCCTCCAGTATATTTTGTCTGGATTTCATCTTGTAGATCCAGTGTTTCAAATAGATCGTCAGAATAATTAACCGGAAGCTGGGATGAATTTGTATAGAATGGTTTGTCACCTTCATTAGCAACAATTATATCTGGATATTTCTGTTTATCCAACTGTGCTAATCTAAAGGTGGTTCCCTCAGCCGGTGTTGCTTCTAGATTGTAATTATTCCCAGTTTCTTCCTGGAAAGTTATCAATTTATCCCGCATAAAGTTCATAACATTTAACGCAAATTCCTGACCTTCAGGATCTGCTATACATTTTCCCAGTATATTTAAACAAGCCTCATTCATCCCAATTAAACCAATAGTTGAAAAATGATTCTTCCAATATTGATCAAAACGCTCTTTTATATCTCTAAGGTAATATTTGGTATAGGGATAAAGATTATTATCAGTAAGCTTTTCTAATATCTTCCGTTTGATCTCTAAACTTCTTTTTGCCCGTAGCATTAAACTCTCTAATCTCACATAAAACTCATCCTCTGTCTTGGATAGATAAGCAATCCTTGGCAGATTTATAGTAACTACACCTATGGAACCGGTTAACGGATTAGCTCCAAAAAGACCACCACCTCTGGCTTCTAACTTTCTTGTATCCAGACGGAGGCGACAACACATGGAACGAGCATCATCAGGATTAAGTTCCGAATTTACAAAATTAGAGAAATAAGGTATCCCATATTTTGCTGTTGCTTCCCACAAATCATCCAAAATCGGATTATCCCAATCAAAATCTTTCGTTATATTGTAGGTTGGTATTGGGAAGGTGAAGACTCTACCTTTGGCATCACCTTCACTCATAACCTCTAAGAAAGCCTTATTAAGGATATTCATCTCCTCCTGATAATCACTATAAGTCTTTTTCTGTAATTCACCTCCGATGATAACAGGTGAATCAGCGTAGATTTTTGGAACGACTAAATCCATTGTTATATTTGTAAAGGGTGTTTGGAATCCAACCCTGGTGGGAACATTAACATTGAATATGAATTCCTGCAATGCCTGTTTAACCTCATTATAGGAGAGATTATCATATCGGATAAAAGGTGCTAATAATGTATCAAAATTTGAAAAAGCCTGAGCTCCGGCGGCTTCACCCTGTAAAGTATAGAAGAAGTTAACGATCTGACCAAGAGCGCTGCGAAAATGTTTCGCTGGAGAACTTTCTATCTTTCCAATAGCGCCTTTGAAACCTATCATCAATAAATCTTTTAGATCCCAACCTACACAGTACACCGAGATCAACCCTAAATCATGGATATGATAATCACCATCAATATGAGGATTCTTAATTTCTGGAGGATAAATTTTATTCAGCCAGTAAATCTTACTAACTTCCGAAGCAATATAGTTGTTTAATCCTTGGAGCGAATAAGCCATATTACTGTTTTCCTTAACCTGCCAATCCAACTTCTCAAGATACTTATCAATCAAGCTTATCTCTGCATTAGAAACAATCTCTCTGATTTTACTATGCTGATCTCTATATATTATATAAGCCTTAGCTGATGCTTTGAATGGTGAAGCCAAAAGCACCTCTTCAACGATATCCTGAATTGCCTCTACAGAAGGTACTTCGCTCTTAATTGTCTGTTGTGCCAGATTTAACACATGAAGTGTTAATTGCTTGGCAATTTTTTCGTCAAATTCACCTGTTGCATCTCCAGCTTTTATTATCGCTGAGGTTATCTTCTCTGTCTCAAATAAAACAATCGTGTTATCCCTTTTTTGGATAAATTTAAACATGGGGCCCTCTCTCTTACAAAATCTATTTTATTATTTTCTTTATTAATTCATTATAACACAGGGAGTTAGCAAGAAAAACACACAAAATGCAAACTATCTTTTGAATCTCCTTACTGGCGAATCTGTATAGTTTTAACGCTGCTGTCAAATTAAAACTTTTTTTCAATATTGGCACAGGGATAAAAATCCCCTCCTGATCGCACTTCAAGGCTCAAAAAAAAAATTTGATCAGAAGGGGTTTATTCATCATTAAAAAAAAATCAGTTTAGCATCTGGTCCATCCACAGCTATGACATTTCATGCAACCTTCTGTATGCTCAACAACGCCGCCACACTCCGGACAAACAGCACTCATATTGCCAGATTTTTCTGCAATCCTCTCACTTGTCTTGAAATCTATTGTTTTTACGTTAAAATCCTTATCATTAGCCTTCAGATCAAGGAACGTCTGCAACGCTTTTGCTACACCATCAGAACAAGAAGTAATCATCTTACCTTTATGCCACATTGGAGAAGGACAACGTATACCACTAATCTGTTTTATAATCGAACTGAGCTTTACATTTGATCTTAAACAAAGTGAGGTTAAACGAGCAATTGCTTCCAATTGAGCCGAAGCACATCCACCCACCTTACCCATTTGAGTAAAGACCTCACAGGCACCTTTATTATCAGAATTTATGGTTACATAAAGATTCCCACATCCTGTATTTATTCTCTGGGTAATACCTGAAGTAATAACCGGACGTTCACGTGGCGATACACGATTACCATTCTCTGCTTCCTTCACTTTTTTCCCAACATTTAAAACCTGATTATCTCGCGATCCATCCCTGTATACAGTAACCCCTTTACAACCTGTTTCATAGGCAAGCTCATACGCCATTTGAATATCTTTTTTCTCTGCACTCTGCTTGAAATTTATGGTCTTGGATACAGCATTATCCGTATACAACTGGAAAGCAGCCTGCATTTTTATATGCCACTGAGGAGATATATCATGAGAGGTAACAAATATCTTTTTCAAACTATCCGGTATCTCATCCATATGAGCAATACTACCCTGATCAGAAACCTTTTCCATCAATTCTTTTGAATAAATCCCAGCATCCTTAACCGCTTTTTCGAAATATGGATTAACATAAAGCAATTTCTCTCCATCCATTACATTCTTCACAAACACCAGTGAAAACTGTGGCTCTATCCCACTTGAGGTATTCAAAATCATGCTTATTGTTCCAGTAGGTGCAATAGTAGTTGTGGTAGCATTACGAATACCACTCTCACTTAAATCCTTTAGTAAACTATCCCAGTTTAATTTGTGGGATTCTCTTTTTATCCCATTTGTATCAAAGAGACTACCCTTGAAGTTTGGAAAAGATCCATCCTTTACCGCTATTGTCATTGATTTCTTTTTACTGTGATAATCTATAAACTCCATAATCTCTTTAGCTAATTCAAGAGCTTCTTCACTATTATAAGGGATCTTCATTTGATATAAAAGATCTGACCAACCCATGATCCCTAAACCAATTTTTCGATTACTTTTTACCATCTTATCTATCTCTGGAAGGGGGAAATTCGAGCGGTTAATTACATCATCAAGAAATTCAACACTATCTTCAACGGTCTGCTGTAACTTGTTGAAATCTATTGAACCATTATCGAAAAATTGAGCTAGATTAATTGAGCCAAGATTACAGGCCTCATTGGGCAATAGAGGTTGCTCACCACAGGGATTCGTTGATTCTATCATACCAATATGAGGTGTAGGATTATGCTCATTTATTCTATCCATAAACACTATACCTGGTTCACCATTTTTGTAAGCCATCTCTACTATCAAATCAAAAACATCACGTGCTCTGAGAGTTTTTACAACTTCATTTGTATGGGGAGAGACAAGTTCATATTCTTCATCTTTATAGAAAGCTTGCATGAATTTTTCGGTTAAACCAACACTTATATTAAAATTGGTAAGCTCGGAGAGATCTTCTTTACAGGTAATAAAGTCGAGAATATCAGGATGATCTACATTGAGAATCGCCATATTGGCTCCCCGTCTTGTACCACCCTGTTTTACAGCATCAGTAGCTGCGTTAAAAACCTTCAGAAAGGATATAGGCCCACTGGATACACCATTAGTTGTTCTAACCCTCGCATTTGCCTGACGTAATCTACTAAAACTAAAACCAGTTCCTCCACCACTTTTATGGATTAATGCCGCATCCCTGATTGATGAAAAGATACTGTCCATACTATCCTCTATCGGCAATACAAAACAAGCCGACAGCTGTTGAAGATCGTTACCAGCATTCATTAACGTTGGAGAGTTGGGCAAAAAACATCCTGAATCCAGAAGCGCTACAAATCGCTCAAACTTCTCTTTATCCCCTCCACTTATATCTTTTGCTACTCTGGCAACTAATTGTCCCCAATCCTCTATAACGTTCCCCACTTTATCTTTCTTGAAGTAACGTTTATTTAAAACCGTTAAAGCATTATCCGTCAAATTCATACACTCCCCTCTCCAAAGACGAAAAAAGCGTTAATTACTTACAATAAAGTAATTTACGCAATTTTACCTGATTTTTCATTTTTGATATTATGCGCTTTATTTGATTGTTAGTTATATAGTTAAACCTTAAATGTCAAGAAGGAAATATCTGGAATATCGACAATTGATAGATAGATTATTTAGTAATCAGGGTATAAGAGAAAATATTTTTTTTTATTTAATAATTTGATCTATTTACTAATTCCTGATAATTTTTATTGGATCAATTTTTACCGTCTTCACTGCCGGCCTTAGTGTTGTTAAATAGCTTATAAATAAAGCTATTACAGGAACAACAACAAAATCCAGCAGCCTGATCTCTACTGGTAACCACTGTAACGGAAAACCCGCTACAGGTATAGTAATAAAGTTAAATTGCTTCTGTAGAAGAAGCAATACTAAAGCAATGATTTCTCCTGAAAAGACTCCTAAAAAACCTAAGATTAATCCTATTCTCAGAAATATACTCTTGATATCACAGTCTGTTGCCCCAATTGCTTTCAATATTCCAATCTCTTCTCTCTTTTCTACTACCAGTTTGATAAAGTTTCCCGCCATGTTGAACGATGCGATCAACATCATTAAAATTAAAACAAAATACATTACCATTTTTTCCAGTTTAATTGCATTGAAAAGATTGGCATCAAACTGAGACCAGTCTTCAATGGTAAAGTCAGGACCCAATAGTTCCTCTAATTCTTTTGCTGTATATCGTGACGTACTACTGGATTTTGTACGAACATCTATCCTCTCAGCAACACCTTCCATTCCAATAAAATATCCAGTATTATCAAGAGATATATAGACACTGGATCTATCAAAGTCCGGTAATCCTGATATAAAGATTCCCACAACCTTAAAGGTTTTACCTTTTGGTAACAGGCCAAAAGATGTCGGTTCCGTACCAATTGGCGAAGATAATCTTAGATATTCTCCAACAGTTACATTTAAGGTTAACGATAAATCTAAGCCCAATAATATCCCATCATCTTCAAGCATCGTAGCATCAGGAGTTCCTACCACAATATTGCTAAGGACATCATTGACTTTTTGTTGTTCATCATAATCAATCCCATAACATTGCACTGCAGTAACATGTTTTTTGTTCTGTGCCAATAATTCTACTTCGCTGACTGGAGCAGCCCCTTTTACATCGGTGAGATGGCTTAACCTCCTGATTATCTGTGGAACATTATCTATCGGTCTATAATCGCTGTGATGGATTTTAATTTCAGACTTTGATCCAATAACTCTTCTTCGCATATCTCTATCAAACCCATTCATCACAGAAGCTACCAGAAGTAAAGAGAGAACACTCAAGAAGATACCAGCTATTGGCAAAAGGTTGGATCTCTTAAACCAGACTTTGTGTCTACCCTTTAAATAGCGTAAAGCCAAAAAAGTGCGAAACATCAAGCATCCCCCGTCTTTTCTGAAGCAAATGGAGAATCTATTTCCGCTCTATCGATGTTCCTGCGTACAATCTCCCACAAAACAGCAACCAATATCAACAGAGCAGCAGATGCATAATTTCCAAGAATACAAAAGAGATTGAAAAGGGCGTGAGCCAGCATTGCAAAAATCAAACCCATAACCAATATTCTGGTTTTATGCCGTGGGTTCTGCAATTTGATCCTACCTAAAGCATAACCCCAAAAACTTGAAAATAAGGCATGAGCAGGTACCGACAAGATAGATCTGATAATTATCAGATTGGAAGCAATATCCTTAGAGAAACTGGCTGCTCTCAACAAATAAAAAGCATTTTCAATGGAGGCAAAACCAAGTGCAACAGCAACAGCATACATTATGCCATCCATAGGTTCATTAAAATTTCTGTTCCTGTAACTACCTAAATAGGTCAAAGTGAATTTACACAACTCCTCCAGAATCGGTGCAACAATTATTGCACTTACAAGATAGTTAAGATTAAATGGAAGTTGTAGTCCAATAACAATCGCAGCAGATATTATTCCAAAGAAATATAGTTTGATAAGTAATTTTTTTGGTTCCGGTTCAAGTTTATCCTTATTGAAAAAATAGTAGAGCCAATAAACACCGGGAGCAAATCCAAGAATGAAATATATCAACAATTTATTCTCCTATGTTCAGATAATAATTAGCACCTATCGATCGTTTTAGATCCAAGATAAATTCATTATCCCGAAATAAATATTCCACTATCAGAATATATCGTCGACCAGCTGAATTCAATACATATTTATGACGGATACTTTTACTAAATGCTTCCTGTGGTTCATTCTCCTTTTGCAGGGTAAAGGCTCTTTTTAAAATTAAGCCCTCTTCTTTAGACAGTTTAACAGGAAATGAGCTATAAGAAGCGAGAATTGAATCCTTTGTCATTTTCAATCCTGATTGTTAATAGAGAAACTATCTTCTTTCAGCAGAGTAACACAAACATCTACGATATCAGGATGAAACAATGTTCCTCTTCCCTTAATAATCTCATCAATTGCTGTGTTTAATCCCAAACCTTCGCGGTAAGGACGATGGAAAGAGATAGCTTCTACAACATCTGCAAGTGACAATATCTGAGCTTCTAAAAGCATCTCATCACCGGTTAACCCCCGTGGATAACCACTCCCATCAAAACGTTCGTGATGTTGGTAAACAATCTCGGCAATTGGCCAGGGAAATACAATCTCTTTCAATAATTCATATCCAGTTTCAGGATGAGACCTGATTATCTCAATCTCGGCTTCATGAAGTTTGCCACCCTTACTCAATATCTCCAGGGGAATTTTAATTTTACCTATATCATGAACCATTGCAGCAACCCTTAACCCTTCAAGCCTATGTTCATCAAGACTCATGGCTTTTCCAATTGCTACAGATAAATTCGTTACATTTTTCTGATGCCCGGAAGTCAGAGGATCCTTAATCTCAACAACAGATGCCAGCAATTCCAACGTATCATGCATTAACTTATTGATATTCTGATTACTTTTTGCTAACTCCACTTCTGTCTTCTTTCGCTGAACTATCTCTAATTCTAATGCTTCTGTTCTCAGTTTAACTAGATCTTCAAGATTGTCTTGAAACAATTTTAATCGTAAATGTGTCTTTATTCTGGCCAATAATTCTGCTTCAAAAAAAGGTTTTACAATATAATCCGCTGCACCTAATTCAAAACCCTCTATAATACTGGTATAATCTGTTGCTCCTGTTATGAAAATTATTGGAATGTTTGATTTATCACCATAATATTTTATCTGCTTACATACTTCAAAGCCATCAATACCATCCATCATAACATCTAACAGGACCAGATCGTATTCTTTATCATTAAACAATTCCAGTCCATGAATACCATTTACTGCTGTATCAACAATGAAACCTTCATTCTGAAGTATTTTATTTATAAGTTCGAGACTTACTTCACTATCATCAACCACTAATATCCGGCGCCCAACAAGAGCTTTATCTTCCATATTTTTACCTCAATTTTTAGTTTTTCCAATATATAATTACTCTTTTAAGACGTCAATAAACAAAAACAGCCAACACTAATTGTTGGCTGTTTCGTGTAATTTCTTTTATTTTTTACCCACATTATGGGT
>CAYYLA010000083.1:0-10343 GCA_964441785.1 uncultured Candidatus Cloacimonadota bacterium
ATTCATCATTCATTATTCATTTTCTTACCATATTCCTATTAGCTCCTTCTAAATTGCAAATAATCACACCTACCTACTACCTACTAATTCCTCAAGGATTACTTTTTCAATATTTATTATCATGTATTCCTACAAGCTCCTAATCACACCCGAAACATTTGTCCGGTTTTATAACCATCCATTGCACTACTGATTATCCCACCGGCATATCCTGAACCTTCTCCAACAGGATAGAGATTAGTAGCTGATATCGATGCTCTGGTGATTTTATCTCTTACTATTCTTACCGGTGATGATGTCCTGGTTTCTGGAGCAATAATCACACCATTCCTGATGAATCCGCGGGATCGATGATCGAAATTTATCAATCCCTGTTTTAATGCTCTGGATAAATCATTGGTGAATAATTGATCAATTTCGTAATTAAAAATCCCGGGTGTGTAGCTGCATTTAATCTTCTTACCTGATTTAGTGCCCTTTACAAAATCATAAGCACTTTGTGCAGGTGCAAATCCTGGATTTTCTTTGTTGAATGATCGTGTTTCTATAGTTCGTTGAAACTCGATTGCCTGTTTTATCTTGGACCCAAAATCCTGGTCGTTTACCGTTACAACAACTGCGCTATTGGCGTATCGGTTATTGCGATTATTGAAGCTCATACCATTAGTAACAATACTTCTGTCTTCCGAAGCCGAAGCAATAACATATCCACCCGGACACATGCAGAAGGAATATATTCCTCGATTTTTGTATTTACTCGTTAATCGATATGATGCTGCTCCCGTTAAACTGATATCGGTTTTCTCACCATAAAATGAGGTATTAATGAAGTGTTGAGGATGTTCTATTCTAAAACCAATGGAAAAAGGTTTTGTCTCCATTCCTATATGTTTATCGAGCTCCAGAAATGTGTCACGAGCTCCATTACCGGGTGCCAGTATAATTGTTTCTGGTTTGAAACATTGACCGCCGATATTAATGGATTCAACCATGTTATTAACAACTGTAATCGCTTCTAATTTAGAACGCCAGTGGAATTCTGCTCCATTGTTAATTAGGTGTTGTCGGATCTTTCTAATGATCGATCTCAGTTTGTCAGTTCCAAGATGGGGAAGAGCTTCGTAAGCTATAATTGGGTCAGCACCAAATTTTATTAATAAATCGGAAACTTTGTGGGTATAATAATCGTTGCTGCGTGATGTCAGCTTGCCATCGGAGAATGTACCTGCTCCACCTTCTCCAAATTGGACATTGCTTTCGCAATCGAGTTTTCCAGAGTTCCAATATTCTTTAACCTTGATCGCACGTTCTTCCAGCGCTTCTCCCCGGTCAAAAATCATTGGTTTCAATCCCTTTTCAACCATTGCCAATGCTGCGAACAATCCGGCAGGTCCGGCACCAATGATAAAGGGTCTGTTATCGGATATTTTTTTCTCGGTTGTGATGTAGGGGATTGGCTGTTTAAATGGGATAATATCAGGGTGATTGATATCAATGTCGGATTTGATTAATATGGTATAATTGTATTTGAGCTTGTTTCGTTTTCTGGCATCCAGTGATTTTCGTTGAATAGCAATCTCATCTCCGGATACCTCAATATCTAATTTTTTTTTGATAGCTCTACTTAGATCTTGTCCCTGATTCAGCTCTATAGAAATATTTTTTATAATCTTCATAATGTCCTCTTTAGGTTGGATGTTTTAGATTATCCTAAATCTGTCCAGCAGTTTCACAGAGATATTAAGATTGCGGCGGGAGGTTTAGATATCCAAACATAGAAGCATGGATTAATAGTAATAAACTGCTTGACTCTATTTCGATTGGTGAATTTCTAAACAGAAAAACAGGTGAGGAATTATGAAAAATCCGGTTTCCAAGGTTGCGGCTATCCATGATTTATCGAGCTATGGTAGAGCTTCATTAACAGTAGTAATGCCCATATTATCAACCATGGGTATTCAGGCGTGTCCATTGCCAACAGCGGTTTTATCAACACACAGCGGTTTCTCTGATTATTATTTTACCGATTTAACAGATCACATGAAGGGTGTTATCAAACATTGGCAGAAACTCAATCTGACGTTTGATGCGATCTATAGTGGCTTTCTGGGATCTAATGCTCAGATAGATCTGGTTCTGGAGGTGATTAATCGCTTTAAATCAGACGATTCCATTGCTGTTGTTGATCCTGTAATGGGGGATAATGGCAAACTTTATGGACCTCTTAATCAGGGATTAGTCAATGAGATGAAGCGACTGGTGCAGGCGGCTGATATTATCACACCTAACATCACTGAAGCAGCGTTATTGTTGGATGAACCATATCGTGAGGACCTGACTGTCTGTGAAATCAAGGATTGGTTGTGCAGGTTGGCAGAACTTGGACCTGACAAAGTTGTAATAACCAGCGCACCTTCAAAGGATAAAAAAACGACCTCTGTTGTTGCCTATAATAAAATTGATAACCGATTTTGGAAGGTGCAATGTGATTATATTCCAGCGTATTATCCTGGAACTGGGGATGCTTTTACCAGTGTGATTGTTGGTAGTTTACTGCAGGGTGACAGTTTACCTATTGCTTTGGATAGAGCTGTACAATTTACCTCCCTTGGGATTCGTTCGACCTTTGGTTATCAATTATCTCCTCTTAATGGATTCTTGCTTGAAAAAGTATTGGATACGCTTAAAGCGCCTGTTCAATTGAGTAGTTATCAATTATTGGATTAGCTTGTGAAGATCATTTTTTCAGACTTTGATGGGACGATATTTAACCAGAAAGGTGAGGTATCCAAACAGGATATTGAAACCTTGGAGCGCTTGAAAAAAACTGCAATAATCACTGCAATAGCAACTGGACGATCAATCTATTCTGCCAGAAAAGAGATAGCTGATGATTTTCCGGTGGATTATCTGATATTTTCCTCTGGTGCCGGGATTATGGATTGGCGGAGACAGGAGATAATCTACGAACAGCATCTGAATAGGGAAGATGTTGATAAAACTTTAGCCCTGTTACGTGAGTATCACCTGGATTTTATGGTACATAAGGCAATACCCGATAATCACGAGTTTTATTATGAAAAGAATAGTGAGAAGAATCTCGATTTCCTTAGAAGAATTAAAATATATAACCAGTATGCAGAGCCTTTGATTGATGATTCATTGCTCTGCAAAACCTGCCAGATATTGGCTGTTTTACCACCGAAGAATGTGCATTTATTCGATCAGTTAAAAGCTAAAATAGACCATGCCAAAGTAATAAGAGCAACCTCACCTCTGGATAAGCAATCCATCTGGCTGGAGGTGTTTCCAGAGCATGTTGATAAAGGACTAACAGCTCAATGGTTGTGTGATAAATTGGCAGTAAACAGTGCTGATACAGTATCTATTGGTAATGATTTTAATGATGTGGATCTGCTTAATTGGACAGGTAAATCCTTTGTCGTTGAAGAAGCACCAGAACCATTAAAATCAATCTATCCGGTTATTGGATCAAATCTTGACAGTCCATTAACGAAGGTTGTTGAACAGATTTTATGATTGATTTTTATCAGTTTATTATGCGTCCCAACCCATGTCACTGAGGATTTGTCGATAGATTTTGTAGGCTTCTTCCATTTTTTCTTTGGTAAATCTATTGCTTGGACCAGAAGCTGCAACACAACCTGTAATTATATTGCCGGTATAAAATGGTGCAGCAAAACAATTCATTCCTTTGTAAACATTCTCTAAATCCATTGCGAACGTGAAATTTGCATCGGTGTTATTGAAGACTATCGCTACAGCTGTTTGATCAGGAAGATCTATGAAATTACCCTCTTCAGGTACAACCTTCAATGGCTGAGATGATAGAATATAATCCAGATAATAATAGCGGTTTCCAATTTGAAGAGCAAAGTAAGCTGTCTCGTCTATGGCCTCTACAAACAGCTCCAGTAATTTATGTATTCTGTCATTAATTCCTGATCCATTTATGTAGGATAAACCAAGCTTTAAACTGTTTAAGCCTAATGTATATTCCATCCCGTTATCAACCCGGGCAACATGTCCTATATGTTCTAATGTCTGTAATAAACCGAATACTGTTGATGTCTTTAACCCAGTGAATGTGCTGATGTCTTTTAGTTTTGCCTTCCCTCTTGCTGCGATATACTGAACAATGACAGAAGCTCTTTCCAGCGATTGAATATACTTTTTATTACCCATTATCTACCTCGACAAAATTAAATTTCCATGTTTCAAATTTCAGAGAATCGATAAATCCCATATTGATAATTTTGTGCAAGATATTTCTACGAAGAGTGATAGGAAAAATATGTATAATTTCGGCATAACAGTAAAATTTGGCATCAATGATAGGTAATTACATTATTATTGGAATTACCTATATCGCTCTAAGGTAGCTAAGGATTACATTTATGATGGTTTGATTTAAATAATTACCTTTCTGGATTAACAGCTGTCCAGGCTTTATCAACTTCATCGTCGCTATTACTTTGATCAAGTTGCATCAATTCTTCAATTTCAACTAAATGTTTTTGATACATGGAGATGTAATTATCCATATCTTCCTTGTGGATTTCAAATAATCTGGGCATCATCTCTTCATCTCTTTTTTTGAATAGAAGTGATTTCCGGTGTGCCTCATAGGGCTCATATCCAAGTTCTAAAAGGGCATCTTTACCGATCTCTAGAGCAGATCCGAACGTTTCTCTACGAATCGATTTAATTCCCAAATCCATCAGCTCATAAGCCGAAGCTCTATCCGATGCACTAACTGCTATCTTCAGGTTTGGGAAGTGTTTCTTGGATAATTCAACCAATTGTTTTGATTTCTCGAGATTACTGATGGTAATAAGAAGTAATTCTGCCTGTGATGCTCCAGCTGCTTCAAGTAAATCCAGCCGAGTTATGTCTCCATAGTAAACCTCGAAACCATATTTTCTCAGAACTTCAATATTAGTCACATCATTATCAATTATTATTGGTTTGATTCCAACAGAAATAAGGAAACGACCCACATCCAATCCTAACCGTCCAAATCCAGCTAAAATAACGTTTTGTCCACTATGTTGGATATCATCAGCTTTGCGCTCTGTAATAAACTTAGCGTTGCAGTTTCTTGTTAATCTGTCATGAAGTAAAAATAACAATGGGGCTAAAAACATCGATAGAGCAACTGCTGAGATCAACGGATCAATTGTATCTGATCCAAGCACACCATTGGTTTTAGAGAATTGGAATAACACAAAGGCAAACTCACCACCTTGAGCTAATGCCAGGGAAAATAGCGAGCGCTCTTTACCACCCATTTTGAATATCAAACCAATTAAAAATAGAATTAACCATTTGATAATTAATAATCCAAGGGTAAGTTCGATTATCAAAAGGATATTTTTACTGATAAGTGTAAAATTTAAACTAGCGCCAATTGAGATGAAAAATATTCCCAATAATAATCCTTTGAAGGGAGCAATATCACTCTCTAACTCATGACGATATTCACTATCAGCAAGAACGACGCCAGCCAGAAAAGTACCCAACGCAGGAGATAATCCCACAACATGCATTAACAGTGATATCCCAACAACTAATCCAAGTGCAGAAGCAACAAATAATTCACGCATTCCAGTAGCAGCAATCGCTCTGAAGATAGGTCTGCTGGCGAATTTCCCAACAAAAAACACGATTAAGATAGCAGAAATAGTTGCGATTATCTGAACGTATCCTGGCAATGCTTCCAGATTTAAGAAGGTAGCTTCAGCATGGCTGTCGTGGTGAATCGAAAGGGTAGCCAAAAATGGTAGAAGAGCTAATATCGGTATTACAGCCAGATCCTGGAAGAGCAAAATTGAGAAAATTGAGCGTGCATTGTTTGTAGTACAATGGCTGTAGATGATAATGCCAGAGTTAACCCGATTGCAACTGCCTGTTGCCATGGCAAAAAGAAGGATGCAATTAGTCCAATAACAAGACTGGTTAATAATACCTGGAGTCCACCCATTCCCAGAATAGGGGTTCGCAGTTTCCATAAGAGTGATGGTTTTAACTCTAATCCAACCAGGAAAAGCATCATTACAACACCAAACTCAGTGAAATGCATTACAGAATCGATGTCACCGATTAATGAAAAACCAAATGGTCCTATGATGATTCCTGCAATAAGATATCCAATTACCGATCCTAAACCTAGCTTTTTTGAAAGGGGAACAGCAATGACTGCTGCTGTTAAAAAGATGAAAAGTTGTATAAGAAAATTATCCACTAAGGTCTCCTCATGCAACCATTCAGGTTACTGTTAAGATAGGGTTGCTTTTGAATTCTGTCTAATTCTAAGGTGTTATCTCTTAAAGCAATAACAGCTTTTCTATACTCTTCTGCATAGTAATTTACCTGATCATCAGGAAGTCCTCGATGTATTCCCATAACTGTGAAAGGTGGTAACCAATTCATTTTACATAGCTTCGCAGCAGCCCGAAATGAAGTGGTTAACTCTTTTATCGTAAATTCATTAAACCCATCTGGATGGTATGATTCTTCTTCTCCTCCTGCTGTAATTGCCTGAAGAAATATTTTATCTTTTAAACCGGAAGCCTTTGAACCATAAGCCCAACCATGTTGCAGTACAAGATCTAACCACTCCTTTACAATCGCCGGATATGAATACCAATAGAATGGATGTTGAAATATTATTATATCATGCGCTTCACAAAGAGACTGCTCCCTTTTTATATCGATTAGAAAGTCTGGATATTGGGCATAAAGATCGTTTATTGTTACACCCTCTAATTCCATTACAGCATTAGAGAGTGTAGTGTTTATCTTTGATTTCGAACGAGCCGGATGAGCAAAATTTATCAGGATTTTTTTCATTATCCCTCCTCGAATCAAATGGAATGACGCTTAGGTACGCTGTCCAGTAGATTGTTATCTAATTTTGAAATAGCATCATTAATTCTTTTTATTGATTTATCTTTATCTCTTGGCAATATTGCATCAAAAGAAACCGTAT
This sequence comes from uncultured Candidatus Cloacimonadota bacterium, assembly GCA_964441785.1. Taxonomy (GTDB): domain Bacteria; phylum Cloacimonadota; class Cloacimonadia; order Cloacimonadales; family TCS61; genus CAYYLA01. Next base: position 7,013 of record CAYYLA010000083.1, read on the forward strand.
TTATGATGTGAATACCAAGATAGGCGACTTTATCCAACTCCACCAACTCAATCAATCTCTTCTGTTCCTCAAATACTTCGCGTTCTGTAGCAAGTTGAAATCTACCATTGGCTACATCTATGGCAAGTTGACTACCCTCGTTAGGGCTTAGCGTGGTTGGAACAATACCAATCGGTTTGGTTGCATTGATTAATCTGGCTGTTGCTTCTGCATTCTCTATTCCCCTGCCTTTACCAGCTGCGCCAAACATGAATCCAAATAGAAAATCAATTCCAGCCTTATTTAAACGGAAAAGTTGCTCATAAGAATCCTCCAGCGTGAAGCCTTTGTTATGATAAATCAGCGATTCTGCATGACCTGTTTCTGCTCCAATCCAGAGTTCGTTAATTCTAAGGTCTCTCAGATCTTTTAACTCCTCATCAGTTTTGCCTTTGATATTATTGATAGAAGCATACATGGTTATAACTTCAACCTTCGGCAGATACTTATGGATCAACTTCGCTATAGGTTTCAGTCGGTTTGCAGACAATACAAAAGCATCACCATTAACCAGAAATACACGTCGGACATTACTATAGTATTTACTGGCTTCTACCAGGTCCTTTTCAATCTGCTCAATAGATTCAATCGCAAATTTTACATCCCGGTACATTGTGCAAAACGTACATTTATTGTGTGCACATCCCACCGTTACCTGAAGCAATAGGGTGTTTGCTTCGTAAGGTGGTCTGTAAATTGGCCCTGTATATTTCATGATACCTCACTATCGTTCAATCAATTGGTTTGTATGTTCTATCAATGCTTTTATTTTGCCTGAATTGTACGCATCAGAGTGAGCACGTCCATAGGAACCTTGGTCATTATCAAAATACCTGCCAGAATTATCATCGTGTTTTGCTGACATTGCCAGTTCATAGAGGATATCCGAACCCTTTGTGGCAGGAGACCAATGTTGACCATAGGCTTCATTAGCCATTTTTGTGTTTAATAGAGATCCGGGATTAACTGCAATAGTATTTATTGTAGGATGTTGTCTGGCAAAATCAAAACTCCACATTGTTAAGGCTAATTTACTTTGTGCATAAGCATCACTGGCAGATAATTGCATCTTGCCTTCCAAAGCTTGGATAGATACAGACGCTTGCGCAGCTGAACTTAAATTGACAACTCTTGGGTTTTTGCTTTTCAGTAATATCGGTAACAATCTGGTAGTTAAAACATAAGGTGCCAGATAATTAACAGCAAATCTAATATCCAAACCAGAGTCTGTTATTGGATTTGGAATTGCGAAGATTCCTGCATTGTTGATGATTATATCAAGGTTCTCAAAATCATCTGAAATCTCTGCAGCTAATTGCTTTACTGATGCCAAATCAGAGAAATCTGCTACATATCCTTTCAGTTCACTATCGCTGGTATTCTTGCTGATTTCCTTGATAACGCTGGCAACTTTATCTCTATTTCTACCATGTACTAAGATTCTATGACCTTCTGATGCCAATCTGGAGGCAACCAGCTTCCCGATTCCATCTGTACTTCCTGTTATTAATATGGTCTTTTTCATCGTATCCTCTTCTTTTATCCTTTAATGAATATTCTCGAACATAATGCTTTAGCGCAAATGCTTTAGCGAAAATGTTTCAGCACAAATGCTTTAGCACAAATGCTTTAGCACAAATGCTTTAGCATTAAGGGTACGTTAGTAGTATTAACTAACCCACTGAACAACATCGTCTATCTGACGTCTGGTTTTTGGCCATTCTAGATCTGCTGCTTTATATCCAAAAGCAACCATAGCTGATATTCCAAACTTGGATGTATCCAACAACCCTTCTTCTGCTAATATCGCTTCAACTTTTTCACGGTGAAAGCCTTCTATTGGACATGAATCAATACCGATCTGAGCTGCTGCAGTCATCATGTTTGCAAATGGAAGGTATGTTTGCTTGCAAGCCCAGTCGAAAATTTTTCTCTCATCTGTCAGATCAAAATCATTCTGTTGGAATTTCCCAAAGAAATCCAGCTTCATATCTTGAATCTCTTGTGGTAGCTTGTTAACTTCATTAGATATATAGGATAAATAATCTGAGCCGGGAACCATCTCGGATCCTTTCCTCGCTAAGATAATTACAAAGTGACTTGATGTTGGAAGTTGCTTCTGCGCTCCCCAACTGTATTCTTTCAATTTTTCTCTTAATTCCATATTTTGAATTACCAGAAATTTCCATGGTTCCCATCCAAATGAACTGGGTGATAATCTACCAGTTTCCAAAATAAAATTGAAATCTTCTTCGGAAATCTTACGATCTGTCTGAAATTCTTTGATAGCCTGTCTGAATTTATAAGCATTGATGATTTGTTCTTTTCTCTCTTGCATGATTTTCTCCTCTTTATTTATTATTTTAAAAGTGTCATTTGATTAACAGTAAATTCTGCTACAGCACCCTCAGTTGCTTTTGTGAAAGCACTAAGATTGGGATTTTCTGCATGCTTCTTCCACAATATTTCATTCTCCCAAATCTCGTATACTAAGAAAAAATTCGGGTTTTCATTATCCTGATGAAGATCGTATGTAATGCAACCTTCTTCTTCTCTGGTTACATCAATAAGTTTGGATATTTCAGCTTTTACCAGATCCAGTTTATTATCCTTTGCTACAATTTTTGCCACAATAATCAATTTTTGATTCTTCATTTAACCAACTCCTTGCTATTCATTTTTTATTAACTATACATTTTATAGTAGCAACAGAAATTATAGTGCTGATTCCTGTCAATGCAAATGTGATTTATTTTTTGTTTTATAGAGGGTAGAAATTGTTAACATACTGATATAAATAGACATAGTTAGGTGTAAAATAGACTTGTAAAAACCCCTATTGTCTATAAAAAGTATAGTTACTATAGAAAATGAGTTGACTCGATCTGCTGCTCAATTAACTTTGATTTTGTTAATTTAGATAGGGAAGAGGTTGATTTATGAAATATGATATTATTGAATATAGTGATAAAACATACCCATGTTGTACAAGTCTTACGATGGGAATAATTGGTGGGAAATGGAAAACTGTAATTCTTTACCATTTAATGAGTGGACCTCTCCGCTATAGTGAATTAAGAAAAATGGTTTTAGGGGTAACAGAAAGAACCTTAAGTCTGCAACTTAAACAACTTGAAAAAGATGGAGTCGTAGCAAGAAAGGTTTATGCAGAAGCCAGACCAATCAAAGTAGAATATTCCTTAACAGAACTGGGAGAAACCCTTAAACCTCTTCTAAAGATGATCGCTGACAGGGGAGATAAGCTGGTAGACGACAGGATAGCAAAACGATC
>CAYYLA010000084.1:0-10274 GCA_964441785.1 uncultured Candidatus Cloacimonadota bacterium
AAGTATTTTGATTGTGAATTTGTAGGGCACACAGACAGATGTTTTGACGCTGATATTATGATTGTATCTCCGGGGATACCATTGCATGTTGCGGTTCTGGAGGAAGCCAGAGAGAGAGGAATCAAACTGATCAGCGAGATAGAGCTGGGTTATCGTCTGAAACACCCTGATACAAAAATCATTGCTGTTACCGGTTCAAATGGTAAGAGTACAACTGTAAGCCTGATCCATCATATTCTTTCTTCTGCGGGATATAAATCTGTTTTGGCTGGAAATATTGGTGATGCTTTTACCTCGTTTGATATTGAATCTCCTGAGAACGATTTTTTTGTATTGGAGTTGAGTAGTTTTCAGTTGGATCTGATTGATACGTTCCATCCTGAGGTTGCAGCTATTCTCAATATAACACCTGATCATCTAAACAGGTATGATAGCTTTGATCACTATGCTTTGGCAAAATTCAAGATATTTTCTAATCAAACCTGGGGTGATCTTTCTATTTTGAACATCGATGATCCTGTTTGTGTTACTCATAAGAAGAAAATTGTTAACACTATACATTGGATATCCAAAACAATGAATGGAGATATCTACTGGAAGAATAACGAGATACATACAGACGAAGAGATGTATAAATTGGATGATGTTTCGTTGAAAGGTCCTCATAATATGTACAATATGTCTGCGGCTATAATGGCTGTTTCTAATTGGGTGACAGAGCCTGAAATTATTGAGGAAGCACTGAAAACCTTCCAGCCTTTGGCCCATCGAATGGAATATTTTGCCACTATAAATGATGTAAAATACTACAACGACTCAAAAGCAACCAACACAGATTCGGTGAAGTATGCATTGCAGTCATTTACCGAACCGGTTAATATAATTCTGGGTGGAGCAGGTAAGGGCGAGGATTATGCCGTGCTGATCCCATTATTGAAATCACATGCCAAAGCTATATATCTAGTCGGCGATGCACGGCATGATATGGCTGAAGCTTTTAAGAATGAATTAAATTATGAGGTTATAGATCCTCTAAATGAGGCTATATCAGCGTTTGACTTGGCTGTTGAAAAGGCTATGACAAATGCAGAACCAGGCGATGTTGTTATTCTGTCTCCCGCCTGTACAAGTTATGATATGTTTAAGAATTTTGAGGTTAGAGGGGAATATTTTAAAGATCTTGTGAGGAAAAAGGGGAATGCTGAATAAGAAACAGGTAATAAAATATGATAATATAATTCTATCCATTTACCTCTTATTAGTTGTTTTTGGATTGATCATGCAACTAAATATCAGTTCTGTTCGAAGCAGTCTCTTTTTTTTTAAACGTCAGATAGCCTGGTTTGCCGTATCGTTGATAATTCTCTGGTTTGTCTTCAAGAAAATAGATTTAGAAAAAGCCAGAAAGTGGTTTGGTCTTTTTGTTCTCATAACCATAATATTGCTGCTTATGGTTTTATTTAAGGGTAATACTGTAAAGGGTGGAACCCGAAGTTTCAGTATTCTCGGGATTAATATTCAGCCCAGTCTTTTAGCAAGGGTTGTTATGGTGTTATATTTTGCCAGTGTTTTAGATAGAAAACAAAAAGTTATGGATGATACCAAGCCTTTAGGTTTTCTGAAAAATTTCAGTGTGCTTGTAGCTATTACTCTTATAATCTATGGTTTGATACTGGTAGAAAAGCATTTCACGCCATTGATAATTTCGGGATTAACATTAATCTCAATGTTGTATTTGGCACGAATAAGAAAGCAGACCATTTTGCTGATTATGCTGATCTTAGTGCTGGGTGGATTTATGGTGCTCAAATATGGGCCTAAATACCGAAACGAGCGCATGCTTATATATAAAAAATATTCATTGTTCGAGAAACTGAAACAGAGCAATGATGATGAGTATAAAGGGGAAAGAGATTACCAGGTTCGGGAGAGCTTGATATCTCTGGGAACGGGAAAATTATTTGGAACAGGAACTGGAAAAGGAACCGGAAAACACTATTTCCTGCCTGATGCTAAGACTGATTACATCTTTGCTATTATCGGAGAGGAGTATGGTTTTTTAGGAGCTCTGTTGGTTTTGGGGCTATTCTTTTTTCTCTTTATTAGATCAATTATCAATGCGCAACAGCAGAAATCAATGTTTATGAGGATGGCTTGCCTGGGATTGGGTATGAATATCTTTTATAATGCTATGGTAAATATCGGTGTAGCAATGTCAGCCTTACCATCAACCGGGGTGACATTGCCCTTTATCAGTTATGGTGGTACATCATTGGTTATAAATTCCATTTCAATAGGGCTTCTGCTTAATATCAGTGCGGTGAGACGGTAAAATGAAACGCATAATTGTATCTGCAGGAGGATCCGGGGGACATATAATCCCTGCAACATCAATAATTAAAGAGCTTAAAAAGTTTGGATGGGATATCCTTTATATCGGTAATAAAAACAGTATGGAAGAGGAAATAATCTCGTCAATGGGTATTGATTTTGCTTCGATAGATGTTCAAAAATTGTATCGAAAGGTTACTTTAGCTCACCTGAAATTCCCCTGGAAGTTGATTAGGAGTATTAAAAAGTGCAAAAAGATAATTAAGGATTTTCAGCCCGATGCATTTCTTGGGACCGGAGGATTTGTCAGTGGTCCGGCTGGTTTTGCTTCTTCTTTGCTGGGGCTACCGATATTCCTGCAGGAGCAGAATAGTTATCCTGGTTTAACCACGCGGCTGTTAAGCAAAAAAGCAAACACCATTTTCCTGGGTAATGAAGGGGCTGGGCGATATCTTCCAGAAGAGCGTTGCTGTTTAACAGGTAATCCTATAAACACAGGAGCATTGGAAGAGACAGAAACGATGGATTTTTCACGCTGTGGAATGCGATGGGATACGATAAAAATTTTTCTCACAGGTGGTAGTCAAGGTTCTGTAATCTTGAACAATGCATTATATGCAATTGCAGATAGATTGCTTGAACGTGATATAGAAATCTTCTGGCAGGTCGGACGATACAGCTTTCAACGCTTTGATCAGTTGTTAAAGGATAAATCTGGGATTTTCTATTTTGATTTCACCAGTGAAATGGGGAAAATATATAACAGTATAGATATGGTTATAGCGAGGGCAGGAGCGTTATCGCTTGGAGAATTTGAAACAAAAGCGATACCCTCTTTGCTGATTCCACTACCTTCTGCAGCTGAGAATCATCAATACTATAATGCGAAAGAGATGGAAGAAAAGGGTATTGCCCGAGTCTTAGAACAGAAGAATCTTGGATCGGACCAATTGTTTGATCTGATTATTGAAATGTTAAATAATATTGATGCTTATAAGAAATCTTTCACCAAGAGTCCTCATCGTGAGGCTGCTGGTGCAATTGCTAAAATGATCAATGAAAAATTTGAACAGGTAAAGGAATAGATATGTTAGGAAGAACAAAACGAATACATTTTGTCGGGATTGGTGGTATAGGAATGAGTGGTATTGCCGAATTGTTGCTAAATCAAGGGTTTCAGATTACCGGTTCAGATATGCATTGTACCCCTATAACAGAGCATCTTGTTGAACGTGGAGCAAAGGTTCAGGAAGGCCATAATCCCGATTTAGTTTTTTCTGCTGATGTTGTTGTAAAATCATCTGCAGTGAAGGATGAAAATCCAGAAGTAGCTGCTGCTTTAGGTAAGAAAATTCCGGTAATACGGCGAGCAGAAATGTTGGCTGAAATAATGCGTATGAGCTATGGGATTGGTATTGCCGGAACTCATGGTAAAACATCAACAACATCGATGGTTGGCAGTGTGCTTTCTGCTGCTGAACTGGATCCTACTGTAATAGTGGGAGGGATAGTAAAAAATTATGGTTCAAATAATCTCCTGGGAACAGGTAAATATATTGTGGTTGAAGCCGATGAATTTGATCGCTCCTTTTTGTCATTAAGCCCAATAATTGCAGGTATAACAAATATCGAAGCAGATCACCTGGATTGCTATTCTAACCTGGCTGGTGTGATGGATGCTTTTGTGGAGTATGCTAACAAGGTCCCATTTTTTGGCAGTGTAATCGTCTGCCTGGATGATCATGGTGTCCAAACTATGATACCGAAAATTAATAAAAAAATAGTGACTTATGGTCTGTCTCGTCAAGCTCGGGTAAGAGCAGACAATATCGAATACAGAGATTTCCAGTCGAGTTTTGATGCGTATCTTGATAATAAGCTTCTGGGTCGATTTGAACTTAAGGTGATGGGTGAACACAATATACAAAACGCTCTGTTGGCAATAAGTGTAGGTTTAGAGTTGGATATTCAGATGGATCGAATTAAGGTTGGTTTGGCCAAGTATAGTGGTGTATTTCGCAGATTTGAATATAAAGGTGAATTTAAAGGTGCGACCCTTTATGATGATTATGCTCATCATCCAACTGAGATAGAGGCGACATTATCTGGTGTAAGAAAAAGTACGGATAAACGAGTTTTTACAATCTTCCAGCCGCACCTATATTCGAGAACGCGTGATTTTTATGAGGAATTTGGTCGCTCTTTCTATCAGTCTGACGTCCTGCTGGTAACGCCCATCTATCCGGCACGAGAAAAACCAATCCCCGGAATTACTGGTAAAATGATTGCTGAGGCTGCAATACAGAGTGGTCACAAACATGTGCATTATGTAGAGAAAAATGAGGGAATAATAGAGATAATTAATGATCATGTTAAGTCGGGAGATATAGTAATAACGATGGGTGCAGGAAACATCTATACTTATGGCGAGCAGTTGTTGGAAAAATAATTTCCAAAAAGGGAAAAAAGTGATTGACAATAAAATGCTAACCTTAACTGTGATAAAGAGTTGTCTGAACAAAAGTATAAACGTGAAAATAAGTAAATGTTCGGCTAACTTATTGGAAAATAACGGTTTAGTATTTTTATAGGTCTTTATAGATGAGAAATAGAAGGGTTCGGGTAAAGGCAAAGAAGCGAGGGTCCAGTAGATATTTTGTTTTAGTTCTGGCAGCTTTACTGCTTTTGTTTTTGCTTTTTTTGGGTGTAAAACAGGTTCTTACAAAATGGGAAGTCTTCACAATCGAACGGATTGAAGTTGATGGCTTCAGCGATTTAGAAGAGGATTTTCTGTTGAGTAGGTGCAATGATCTTATTGGCGAGAATCTATTCTCCGTTTCAAACGAGATGATAGAGAATCGTTTTGAGAATATTGTTAGAGTAAAATCTGTTAAAACCGGGAAAAGATTACCTGATAAATTGAAGATCACTATAGAAGAACGGAAGACATTTTTGCAGGTACGTTCTAATGCGGGGCATGTCTATCCCCTCGATAGAGAGATGATTGTTTTGGATACCGATCGATTCTATCAGGATGATTTCTCGCCGGTTGTTACAACGAATCTTTCTGAAGATGCCTTTGTCACAGGTGATGTTCTAAGTGATTCCTTACTCAATCGATCCTGTGAGCTTATTAAGATGATGATGGAGTATAAGAAGGATTTTATTCATCGCATAAGTGAGATTTATGAGAAAGATGGGGATATCGTTTTGATAGAGGTTGATAAAGGGCTAAGGATCTACCTTGGGGATAACAATATCCCTGATAAACTCGAGCAATTCGAGTTTGTGGCAGCCAATCGAGAGATTGAACCGGGATCTATAGTAGATTTGCGTTTTAAAGATAAATTGATTTTAAGGTCGGAGGATTGATGAAAGCTGGTACCAGGGTTACGGCAATTGATATAGGTACAACAAAGATTTGTGTCATTATTAGTGAGTTCATCGAAGAGGGAAAACTCGAAGTAAAAGGTATTGCTATAGGACCTTCATCAGGACTGGTAAATGGTCACGTGGTAGATATGTTAAGGGCATCAAAGACAATAAAGGAAACAATTGCTGATGCAGAAGAGAAAGCTGGATGCAAAGCTCGCAATATATATGTTGGTATAGCGGGTGATCATATAAAAAGTCAGAACACTCTTGGCCGGATATCCCTGACAACTGGCAGTGAACCTTGTGAAATCACTCAGGAACATGTTGATAATGTAATCACCAATTCAAAGAATAATGTAAAAATACAGCAGGGTAATGAACGACTGGATATCATTCATGCGATACCTCAAGATTATGAAATCGATGGTCAGGGTGGGATTCTAAATCCTGTAAACATGAGTGGATTCAATCTGACAGCTTATGTACATATAGTTATGGCAGATATCAACACATTGCGGAATATATCGAAATGTGTAGAAATAGCGGGATATAAAGTAGTTGATACGTTCCTGGAACCATTAGCATCATCACATGCGGTTCTCAATGATGTGGAAAAGGATCTTGGATCTGTCTTAATCGATATTGGTGGTGGGACCACAGATATTGCAGTTTTTCATAAGGGCAGTATTCGTTATAGTGCAGTAATACCTCTGGGTGGGACAAATATCACTCATGATCTATCAATCGGTTTACAGACATCACCTAATAATGCAGAGAAGATAAAGATTGATTTGGGTAATGCTCTTGCTCCTCAGGTTGAAGAGGATGAGATTATTGAAATCGAAGGCATTGGAGGTCGCGAACCGAAGAAGAAGAAATTGCGTTATGTAGCCAATATTATTGAAGCACGGATGCGGGAGATATTAGATGATGCATATCGATCATTGGAAGAGAATCAGGAGCTCAGTTTAATTAATGCTGGTTTAACCATAACCGGAGGGGCATCCCAGCTGGAGAATGCTGACCGATTGGCTGAGGATATCTTCAATATGTCAACCAAGCTTGGATATCCAGATCTATCCAAACTTAGTGGGCCTGTAGAACTGTTGGAAAATCCACGTTTTTCTACCAGTGTTGGGATTTTATATCATATAATAGAAAAGTTAGCAGATGAAAATACAAAGATTCAGATAATCAAGGATACTGGCAATGGGATTGGAGAGATGTTAAAAAAAGTTATTGATTATCTAAAAGATTATATTTAGGGGGAAGCATGCTGGAGCTTGATCTTTCTCAAGAAGAAACACCATTTGGCACAAACATTAAAATTATTGGCGTTGGTGGTGCAGGGGGAAATGCCATAAATGCAATGATACGCAACAATCTAACGGGTGTAGAATTCATTGTGGCGAATACAGATATTTCGGATTTAAAGAAATCAAGAGCAAAATTAAAATTACAACTTGGAAAAGAGACAACCAAGGGACTTGGAGCTGGCGCAAATCCTGAGGTAGGTAAAAAATCAGCAGAAGAATCACGTGAGGAGATACGTCATTCTTTAAAGGGTGCAGATATGGTATTTGTTGCAGCCGGAATGGGTGGAGGAACAGGTACAGGAGCTGCTCCCGTAGTGGCTGCGCTGGCCAAAGAAATGAATATCCTTACCATTGGTATTGTTAACCGCCCTTTCATTGGAGAAGGCAAAAAAAGAATTATCAATGCAGAAGCTGGGATAAAACAGCTGAGAGAGATAGTTGATACTCTCATTGTTATTCCCAATGAAAAATTAAAAGAACTATACAAAGATATGACGGTTATTGACGCCTTTTCCCGCGCGGATAATGTTTTGTACGAAGCAGCAAAGGCGGTTTCGGATATTATTAATTCGAGTGGTTATATAAAAGTTGATTTTGCCGATGTACGTACAATAATGGCTAATAAAGGATTTGCCCTGATGGGATCCGGTATCGCACAGGGAGAAAATCGCGCTATTAAAGCTGTTCAAGAAGCGATTGCAAATCCATTATTAACCGATGTGAAGATGGAAAACTGTCCTGGTATCCTTATCAATATTACTGCTGGTCGTGATTTCAAGATGGACGAATTTGAAATCATAACCACAGAAATTGGTAGTAAAGCCGGAGAAAATGGTGATATTATAACAGGTATCATATTTGATGAGGAGCTAGAAGGAAAGATAAAGGTAACATTAATTGCAACCGGTCTGTCTGCTCCCAGTGCTACGATTTATGAGATAGAATCGATTCGTCATACACCTGAAAACAAACAGGAAGAATTGAGTGAGATGCTGAAGCGTATCAGGACCAATGATAAATCCGAGAAGAAGCAGGAAACAACACGTACACAAAAGAAAACAGAAGGATCTCTACAAATGGATATCCCCGCTTTTATGAGGAAATTCTCAAACTAGGAGTTTAGGATGGGACATAATTTATTGCTCAGGGTTTTTCTGCTTTCACTTTCTATTTATATTGTTGGTCGGGGTACCAAGATTTTTGAAGTGGACAGCTTCTTTACTGCAATAATAGCTGCTATTGTTTTAGCGCTGGTAAATGCAATTGTTCGGCCAGTTCTTGTAATATTAACATTGCCGCTTTCGATTATAACTTTGGGTTTATTCCTCTTTCTGGTGAATGGATTTTCGCTCTTAATCGTCAGTTCAATTGTACCAAAATTCAAGGTGCATGGCTGTGTTACTTCGGCAATAGCTGCAATATTGATTTCTCTGGCAAATATGATTCTGGAGGCATTGCTCTTGTAGTTGCACTATGATTATTGCTAAATTCTTTATTCTTCTCGAATGTTTACCATAATTTTAAGACAATGTTACTTCCTGGTTCGAATATAGCTTTCTAATAAGTGAAAAGGATTTATATGAAAAAGAAATTCTGTTTTTTTATCCTTTGTATTACTTCGCTATTATCAGCTTTTAATCTGGAGAATTTATTATTAGATAATGGTATTGGAATAGAATTGACATCCTTTATTGGTGATCAATATCAACCGGATTTGAAGAAAAATCGTCATAGCTATCTCGAAGATACTGATCTACGATTACAATGGAAAACTACTTTGCCCGAAGAAATGGATTTTCTGGTTGAATTGCGAACAAAGGACAAGTTGAGTGAAACTTCGCCCAGTATCTATAGAGCAATTCTTGGTTGGACAACAACCAGGCTGGTTTTGAATTATGAGATGGGATATCTACGAATAGGTGATCAATCACGAATCATTAATAGAAATATGGTTGATCCTGATTATGATTATCCTTTAATGCAAAACTATCGATTTGATGGGATCAAGGCACGTTGGAATATCCAACCTGAGATAACCTTTTTTGGACAGGCAGGTGGTAATAAATATCATACAGTGCTTTCTCGGGGTGGTGTAAATTTTCATAAAGAAGGGTTGAGTATTGATCTGTATAGTTTGTATGCAGGACGAAGTTCAGAGGATAATAAACGTACGATCATTGGCGGTACTGATATATTCTTCGACGGAAATTGGCTTTATCTTAATCTGGCAGCTAATTATCATTGGAATATCGAGGATGAATACGATTATTATCGATTGTTTGGTGAGATAATTTTGAGCCCATACGGATCCCTGGAAGTTGGTGGTAATTATTTCTACAAAGATCTGTTTTATGAAAAGAAGGTTACACGCGGATTATTAGCCATTCATCCGGGAAGGTTGGATATCTCACTGATTCAGCTTTACTCAGAAACTGAGTTTGAGTTGTTCAATGATTATATGCGGCAATCATCTTTTATTCTAATGTGCCGTTGTAATGAGCTGATGCGATTCGGGTTTAATATAAATTATCTAAATCCCAATGAAGTTGATGAATATTTCAATATTGGGATACAATTCGAGTTTGCTTATGAAATGGAATAGATTGATTTGGGTTTTATTAATATTTATGTTGTTTGGATGCGATACCTCTGATCAGACACCCGGAGCAAAAACCTTAGTTGTGATCACTATTGATGATGGTGATGAGACAATTTATACAGCTGGACTTCCTGTTCTGAAAACCTTTAATTTTCCAGCAACGTTTTTCATCAATACTGCCGGTATTGGCAATAATGGAAAGATGAATTGGGCACAATGTGAAAATCTTGAAAATGAATTTGGCTGGGAAGCTGGAGGACATACGTTACATCATTATCAACTGACAGAATTGGATTATCCTACAGCGCTGGTAGAAATTGCTGATGATTGGCAAAACCTAATTGATCATGGGCTTAGCCATGAATCATTTGCTCTGCCGTCGGGTCATGCAGATGATGAAATTTTTGAGATTATTCTGGATTATTATCAAAATGTAAGGAACAGTTTGGATAGTGAATTACATCTGCCCATAGACAGGACGATGTTGGGGTATTTTGTTTATCATCCGAGTTTCGAACCGGAAGTGATGATAAACAGGATCGTTCGTGGAATTAATAACCATGAGGATCTGGTAATCCTTGGATTTCATGCGTTCTACGAGCATGTCCTTAGCCATTACCAATTTTCCGTGGCTTTCTTCATAGTGATTAATC
>CAYYLA010000085.1:0-10115 GCA_964441785.1 uncultured Candidatus Cloacimonadota bacterium
CCCAGATAACATCATAATTACCAAATTCCTGAATACCATCAACCAAGGTCCTTACGATTTGACCCTTTACATTATATACGTATAACTCTGTTTTACCTGTTTCGGCCAGTTGATAACGTATCGAGGTGGTTGGATTAAATGGGTTTGGATAGTTCTGATTCAATTTACTGAACATTGGAATAATTGTCTCTTCCTCCGAATCAGTATAGCTGCCGATGGTGATATCATCAATATACCAGCCTTCTTCATTTACAAAACCATCTGTTCCGAAAACAAAGGCAACAACGACCTGTCCAACAATCCCTGTTAAATCAAGTTCAACCTCTTCCCAGTCTATATTACCGGAGAATACGGGTGTTCCTCCATCAAAAGGAGATGCCTCATTTGTGACGGATGTATATGGGTAACCTCCAACAGGCGTAATTAATTCAAATGTCCCGCCATTGATAGATATCATTACGTTTCCACCATCCCATGCCTGTGAACCATTATCAACCTCTGCACTCATCCAATGCCAGAATTTAATATTGGAATATCCGTTTACTGCCAGAGAAGGTGTGTAAAGAGCTGAATGAAGACTTGCGTTGTATGCATTAGCACCATCTCCACCACATTTCATGCTGTATTGTCCATTCTCTGTATGATTGCGATAATCATCACGATGCCATTGATCTGTAAAACCAGCAGAAAACGCTTCATGGTCAAATTGAACTGTTTCGTTCTCAAAATCATAACCATTAACCCCAATTGGGATAAGGAATGATGTGATTATGCCCGAAGCTACCTGATCATAAACCAATACCTCTACTTGACCATAATACTCTTCCGGACAAGCTTCAGACACCTGGATATCGATAGCTGCTGTTGTAGCAGTCTCACCTGGATCAATACTCTCTATAACCTCAAAACCATTAATAACAAGATATGGATCAACAGTATAAAGTGATGAATTGATATTGTATGAATATCCATCACCTGTATTAGTTAAGGATATGAAAACCTCTCCAGTTTCACCTGGATCAAGTGTTGAGTCTCCTCCGGTAACAGCTGTAAAACTGTAACTGGACATCTCAAGTTCAGGTGCTTTTACATTAACTAAAATATTGGATGACCATGATAAATCACCTGATGATATTTCCAGGGTCATGGTTAAGGATGTGTTATTGGCGATACCTGTACCCAGCTCAATTAAACAGGCGTTCTCTATCGAGATCGATCCCATTGTTTCAAGGCCTTCAGTCTGGAAGGATGGCTCTATGATGCTTATAAATTCTGATTCTGTTGTTAGGGTTACATCTATCCCATCTGTAGTATTCTGTAGACCTACATTTTCCAGCACAACATTTAGATAGAGTTGATCAAGTGATTGAATAACCCCGTCTTGATAATCACCCGCTTCTATATAATCAACAGACTGACAAATCACATAGGGTGCATTTGCAGGAATCACATCCACCGATCCGTGATAGGGAAGGTAGTTATGGGTTGATGCTTGAACTGTTAATGTGGTAATATTCTCTACAGGTGTATCAAAATAGATTGTTGCTGATCCTGTTGAGGTTGTAGTACCGCTTCCAAGGAGTGTGTTTCCATTCATTACAGCCACATCAACACCCTGGTATGAGGTGGATACGGAAATCTGGTCAGCACCAATTACGATCTCGTCTGGATGGGTTACAGCAAGTGGAGCCGCATTTGATGTCCAAACTATAAGACCGGGATCTCCCATTAGATTTGTTTCATACGATACCCAGTACATAACACCACTCATGAAAGGTATTGCCTCTAATTTGGATTGATCCAGAGCATATCCAAGATCATAAATCTCTTCACTGAAGAGGGCGTCAAGATACTCACGGTGATAGAATTGTGAAGCTCCTCCCGTGCCTACACTGGAGCCCCAGCCATAACGTGAATGTGAAATCATACTTACCGCAGCAGTTGGGATGGATACGAATTTCTCCGTAATACAGTCGTCAGTATAAGAAAAATCAGCTGTTCGATTATCAAATGCTCCTGCATAACAACCCTGTGTGAAAATTACGGAATAGTTCTCATCAAGTCCATTATTAGTTATATTGGATGCAGTTACATCACTGTTGACTATTTTCATATTGTAGGTTGTGCTTGAGTGTCCAAGATGATTAACCAGATTATTACCTTCACTTAAGATCGGAAATAAATCCCAGGAGTTCCAGGTGCTTTCCATGTCATAAAGTGTTGAGATATCCCATGCTTCTGGAATACAGGTGGTTGAGTGACCATTGGTGTTACAGAATCCAATGAGTTCATTCATAAATTCTCCACCCCAGGCATCCCAACCAAGATCTTCTCCAATTAATGTTGCAGTCTCAAGCTGATCTTCAACAGGATAATTCATATAACTATCTACTTTGTGAATGAAATTCTGGATCTCTTGATCACTGTTGTATGGAAAACGTCCTATAGCAAACTCGGGTATCAGATCACACTCGTCGTCTTCTCCCCAGTTGTCATCATTGTCATTATTCCAGTCTGGTCCATCGTATATATTACTTCCTCTGTCAAGACAGCTATAGTACATATCTGCTGGAATATCATTATCCGTTGTTCCTCCACTGTTAACCGAAGCATAAAGTCCTCTATGAGGTATCAGGTCTGTATCACCAGCTAATAAAACATACTGAATACTATTCTCTTCATAGCGTTCTTTTAAATAATTTCTCAGTTTTTCCTGATTATCAATTCCTGTATAATTTGAATAAATAAAGTCTGTTGTTTCAATATGAGTCGTGCGTCCAAACCCATTATGAATAGCTGCCAGTTCTTCCCATAACTCAACCTTACTCTCTTCGGCAATTATAAGATAATCAATCATCTCGTCGCGGTTTGGCATTAAATTATAAGTATTTATCATTTCAGGATTGTTTACATTTTTGGCAACGCTGTTTACTAAATTGTCAGAATTTTTCAAATAACGTGAAGCTTCTTCCGCTCTGATAGAAGATTCGGTAGTAATGGTAATAGTGGCATCTGAATAATAGGAAACATCACCAGTTAATGTATTATATTTTATAGGGGTTAAAGCAAAAAAAGCTATCGAGAAACCGGACTGAAAATGGGTTGAGAGATTACGTGATGATACGCTAGGATAAATCTCTTCTCGATAATAGATATCACTTTCTGGTTGGATTGTTAATTCAGCATAAGAATCAGATATCTTAACAGCAGGTTGAATTGGTAACAAAGAGATATCGGAAGCAATATGCTTTTCGCCTGAGAACTGAACATTAACAGAAACAGCCTCTTCGCCTTCAGGAAGCAAAATTTTCAGACCTTCCCATGGTAATGATGGCTCTCCAATATCACCATATTGAACAGCGGATTCAAAATTAACAATCTTATATTGATTAACAGACGATAATTCAGGCTCATTAAAATGTTTTGTAATTGTAATTTGAGCTGATAACATCGTTGCCATTAAAATGCAAAAAACAACAAAAATTCTTTTATTCATACTACCTCCAGGTCGTATTTCTGTTGCAACATATATTCCAAAACGAAAAATATTTTAATTTTAAAAAAAATAAAAAAAAGCTCTAAAATCCTACAACAATGATAGTTACCCGGAAAAGCCGCCTTAAACTTGCTTAACTTCAATATTTTAAGTAAGTTAATTGTTTTGAATTTAGGGTGATAATGAATTATTTTAGTACTAAAAAGCGGCTAAATACTGATTAAAAGAGGGTTTAAAAGTTTTTTTTATTGACAAGTTATTGGAGGAAATGAATAAATTTCGGTGCAGTTAACTCAATAAAGGAGGAAAATTCATGAACAGAACAGACTTAGTGGCAATGATTGCCAAAGAAGCTGATGTTACAAAAAAAGCAGCTAATTCTGCATTAAATGCAGTTATCGACGGTATTACTCTGGCTCTTGAAAAAGGTGAAAAAGTTTCTTTAGTAGGATTCGGTACTTTCAAAGTTAATGAAAGAAACGCTCGTACAGGTGTTAACCCACAAACTAAAGCTAAAATTAAAATTCCTGCACGTAAAGTTCCTGTTTTCAAACCAGGTAAAAAACTTAAAGAAGCTGTTAAGTAATTTTTCACTATTTATTTGAAAGCAAGAGTTGACATTTTTAACTCTTGCTTTCTTTTTTACCTGAAATCAAAAAAGTAGAGAGAGGAAGTCATGAAGTTTTCTATTGAAAAACAGGATTTACAGTCTAATATCCAATATTTATATAATATTGTCCCAAGTAAAAATACGATGCCCATTTTGACCAATTATCTTATTGAAGCTGATAATCAGAATGACACATTAAAATTTACAGCCACAGACCTGGAAATTACAGTGGTTGTTGAGTTCAAAGGTAATGTGATCGAGGGTGGAAAAGTCGCTGTATCTGCAAGAAATTTTAATGAAATCATAAACTCTCTTCCTGATACCACGATTAATTTCTTTGAAGAAGAGGATACGCTGCGCATCCATTGTCAGCGTTCTCAGTTCAGCCTTCTCTGTGCCGAAAGCAGCCAGTTCCCACTTATCCCAAGTATTGAGATGGAACGAACCCTCGCTGTTGATGCTCAGATGTTTAAGAAGATGATTGATAATACAAATTTTGCAGTGTCAACCGAAATAAATAGACCAATATTTACAGGTATTTACTGGAAGATCTCTAATGATAATCAATTAATGGTTGCAACTGATGGTAAAAAAATAGCTGAGTTCAGGATCAATAATAACATTGATATTGAAGAAGCGGTTGATCAGATTATCCCCACAAAAGGATTGATGTTCATCGATAAGGTTCTTGACGATGATAATCCTGAAATTGATGTGTTGATTGAATCGAATCGCGTAATGTTCTCCTACGGGAATTATACCATCTTCACACACATCATCGAAGGTCGTTTCCCCGATTATACAAAAGCAATACCAACAGCAAATTCAAATCAGTTGGTTATCGATAAATCTGATCTTAAAGATGCGGTTAAGAGGGTATCATTACTCGCTTCCGAAGAGACATTTAAAGTTAAATTTGATATTGATAACACCGGATTAATGATTAGTTCCGCAAAAAGAGAAGAGGGTGAAGCTGTTGAAAAAATTGAAACCTTCCAATATGATGGTGATGATTTGACCATAGCTTTTAATTATCGATATCTGAATTCAATTATCAATGTTATAGAATCACCCAGAATGAAAATTATGATGGGTAAATCTAACGAACCAGCTCTCTTTTTTAATGAAGAAGACAACGAGGAGTATTCAGCACGGTTCTTACTGATGCCACTGCGATTGATATAAATTGGAAATCTCAAAATTAACCCTTGAGAATTATAGAAACTTTGCCAATGACTCATTCGAATTTTCTTCTCAAGGGTGCATTATATCAGGTGAAAATGGGTCCGGAAAAACAAATCTTCTGGAATCCATCTGCTATTGCGCATCAGGTAAGTCTGTTCAAGTAAATACAGATCAGGAATTGATTCATTTCGAGAAGGACTTTTTCCGCATTGATGCTGATTTTACATTTCTGGATAAACCGTTAAATATCCAATGCGCTGTCGATAAAAAGCAGAAAAAAATCAAAGTTAATGATGTGATGTTGGATAAATTAAGCGATCTTTTCCGATATATTAAAATCGTCTATTTCTCTCCATCTGATGTTAATATTATTTCTGGTAGTCCCGCAAGTAGACGTGCTTTTCTTGATCAGGCAATATCGCAATTTGATTTTTCTTACTTAATTGACTTGAAACAATATAACCGTATTTTAAAACAAAGAAACCAATTGCTGAAACAGGATTATTCCAAGCCTGAGAAGGCAAGTTGGGATATCCAATATGTGGAAGCTGCAGATAAGATAATTACTGGTAGACTTCGATATTTAAATGCGATAAATAATGATTTGACAAAATTCTACAACAAAATCAGTTTAAATAATGAGGTTTTAACTAACAGTTACAGCTTCTCATATCACAGAAAAAACAGGGAAGATTATAAAGCAGATCTCCACGATTATCTCAGATCAAATGAGGAGAAAGAAGTCGATCAACAGCGTTCTATTGCTGGTCCACACCTGGATGATCTTGATTTCTATCTCAATGAGAAAAGTGCACGTAGATTTGCTTCGCAGGGTCAGAAACGTTCTATCGCCATTGCTGCACGATTTATGCAGGCCAGCATGATCTCATCTCATAACGAGTATCCTATTTTGATGTTCGATGATGTCCTGGCTGAGCTTGATCAGGGAAGAACAGAACGAATATTATCCCTACTGGAAGCTGATCATCAGATTTTTATTGCAACACCCAATTTGGTTGAGGAAAATAATAGTCTGAATCTTCCATTGCTGTCCCTGGGGAATAATAATGAGACAACGTAGAAAGCAGCAGGTTGGTTAATGTATGATTTTGTGAACAAATTGGTTAAACATAAATATCATAATAATGGTTAAAATATCATGAAATTAAATAAAAAGATTTTTGGCTGGATAATGTATGATTTTGCGAATTCCTCCTTCACAACGATAATTGTGACGGTGGTTTTCAGCGTATATTTTAAGAATGTAATTGTAAATGCGGGAGAGTTGGGAACAGCGCTGTGGGGAAGAGCTGTAAGTATCTCGATGT
Source organism: uncultured Candidatus Cloacimonadota bacterium (assembly GCA_964441785.1). Taxonomy (GTDB): domain Bacteria; phylum Cloacimonadota; class Cloacimonadia; order Cloacimonadales; family TCS61; genus CAYYLA01. The sequence goes on from CAYYLA010000085.1 coordinate 6,620, forward strand.
TACTTGTTGCAATATCTGCTCCGATTTTTGGTGCAATTGCAGATTTCTCAAGAGCAAAAAAGAAATTTCTATTTTATAATACCTATCTGACGATTATATTCACAGCGCTACTTTTCTTTGTAAAGCCGGGTGAAATATCAAAGGGTATGTGGTTTTTTATTATTGCAAATTTTGGCTTTAATAGTGCAAATGTCTTTTATAATTCTCTGTTACCGGATATTGTTGGGCGCAAAGATCTGGGCAAGGTTTCCGGCTGGGGTTGGGCAACAGGATATGTGGGAGGTCTGGTATCACTTTTGCTGATATTGCCATTGGTAAATAACAGATTAACCGAATGGGTTTTCCCGACTGTAGCTCTGTTTTTCCTGGTATTTTCGGGAATCACCTTTGTTTTATTGAAAGAGGTTCGCAAGCCATCTAAACATACAAATTATTTCAAAACTGCTTTTCGCAGGATTAGTTATTCAGCAAAAAACATTTTAAAATTCAAGGAATTGGCGAAATTTTATATCAGTTATCTAATCTATAATGATGGTATTGTAATCGTTATCAGTTTTGCATCGATTTATGGTCAAACCAGGTTTAATATGAACCAGGAAGATCTGATAACCTATTTTATAATCGCACAAATAACATCCATGATTGGAGCCTTCATATTTGGATATATTCTTGATAAAATAGGAGCAAAACGAACAATCGGCATAACGCTGATACTTTGGATGTTGGTGGTAATCTCGGCATTTCTAGCTACATCAATCACACAATTTTATCTGGTTGGAGTACTTGCTGGCCTTGCCATTGGATCAAGCCAATCCAGCAGTCGTACAATGTTGGCTTTGCTAACACCTGATGAAAAAATGGCAGAATTTTTCGGATTTTATTCCTTTACAGGGAAAATGGCATCCATAATAGGTCCACTAATCTATGGAGAGATAGCCTTAAGAACCGGTTCCCAAAAATGGGCAATAATTTCTGTGCTATTTTTCTTTATTTCTGGCTATATTATCTTACAGACTGTAAATGAGAGTGAAGGTAAGAAAATAGCAGTTAATTGGGAAGAGTAATATATTAGGATAAAATAGGTTTACAAAAAACCATATAATTCATATTTGACGCCAAAAATGGAGGAATAATGTTAAGAACGTTACTTTTATCTAAACTACATCGGGCAACAATAACCCAGAGAGATCTTAATTATGTCGGTAGTATAACGATAGATAAAAATCTGCTGGATGCTGCAGGTATGCTGGCAAACGAAAAAGTAGATATCTACAATATCAGTAATGGTAACAGATTCTCTACCTATATCTTAGAGGGTGAACCTGGCTCAGGTATCATTGGTGTAAATGGTGCTGCTGCACGTCTTGTAAGTATAGGAGATCTTGTAATTATTGCCAATTTCGGTCAATTAAACGAAGAAGAAATCAAAAACCACCAACCTGTTGTTGTAATTATAGATGATGAAGAGAATAAAGAATTCAGAGTAGTGTAAAAATGGAATTAATAAAAACAGTGAGTGAGATGCAGGAGCTTGCATCTCGATGGTCTGGTAATGTAGGTTTTGTACCTACAATGGGTTTTCTTCATAAAGGACATTTAAGCCTTGTTAAGGAATCCGTAAAACATAATTCGATTACGGTTGTAAGTATCTATGTTAATCCCAGTCAGTTTTCTCCCAAAGAGGATCTAGATTCTTATCCAAGAGATCTGGAACGAGATATTGATCTACTGAAATCAGAGGGTGTTGATTATGTGTTTTTCCCCACCAATCAAGAGATGTATCCCGATGGTTATCTAACCTGGGTTGAGGTTGAAGAGATCTCATCTATCCTTTGCGGTAAATCGCGCTCTACCCATTTTAAGGGTGTTACAACCATTGTTACAAAATTGATGAATCTTGTGCATCCAACCTCTGTGTATATGGGTGAAAAAGATTTCCAACAACTTACCATTATCAAAAAAATGGTGATGGATCTAAACATGCCCTTCAATATTGTTGGTTGTCCGTTGATTCGTGAAGCGGATGGACTGGCGATGAGCTCGCGCAATAGATATCTATCCAAACAGGGAAGAGAAAATGCAACAGCACTCTATAAATCCTTGTATTTTGCCAAAGATCAACTATCAAAAGATGATGATAGTGAACGTTTAAGCGAGCAAATGAGTGCGATTATTTCTAAGGCTGGTGGAGAAGTTGAATACATAGAATTTATTGATCCCGAAACATTGAAGTCTGTGAAAAAGCTCCACAAGGGCGTTAGAGCTTTGCTTGCTGTGAGGATTGAAAATACACGCTTAATTGATAATATGGAACTGTAAGATGGAAAATGTTAATATTCTTGTTATTGGTGCAGGTGTGGTTGGATTAGCGGTTGCAAGACGATTATCCGAAGAGTTTGACGATGTTGTTGTGGTAGAGAAAGAACCGTCTTTTGGCAGACATACCAGTAGCCGAAACAGCGAGGTTATCCATTCTGGTATTTACTATCCGAATAATAGTTTAAAGGCCGCACTATGCGTTAAAGGAAACCAGATGCTCTATGATTATGCCGCTGAGAGAGGTGTTCCCTGTGAACGATGCGGTAAATTGGTGGTTGCAACATCTGACGAAGAAAAAGATGAATTGATACGATTGCAAAAAAATGGTACCGCAAATGGTGTGCAAAATCTTACAATTATCGATGGTGATGAAGTGAATGCTCTGGAACCATCAGTTAAGGCTATTGCTGCACTCAAGGTGGAATCAACCGGGATTATCGATACACATAAGCTGATGTACAAGATGGAGAAGGATGTCGAAGCTAATGACGGATTTATTGTGTATGACATGAGGGTGATTAACATCATCATGGATAAAGGTGTTTATAATGTTCTCTTCGAAGACGGTGAGGTCTTTCGATGCCGATATATTGTCAATTGCAGCGGGTTGTATTCCAATGATATCATCACTATGTTAAAATTGGATAAAGACAATCCTGAGTTGATGATACAATGGTGTAAGGGTGAATACTATAAGACAAATATCAAGAGAGATATACATCATCTTATCTATCCCGTACCAGATCCCAAAGGAGTTTACCTGGGTATTCATCTTACAAAAAATTTGAATAATGAATTGCGATTTGGTCCCAATGCCTATTATGTTGATGAGATTGATTATAAATTTGATGAACAATATAAATCAGATTTTCATAAAGCAATTAATAATTATCTTGATCTGGATGAAGAAGAGCTTTACCAGGACGATTGTGGTATTCGACCTAAATTGCAGAAAAAGGGTGAGGATTTCAGGGATTTCTATATCAAAGAAGAAACAGATAAGGGATACCCTGGATTGATTAATCTTATCGGAATTGAATCACCAGGATTGACCTCTGCTTTAGCTATCGCAGAGTTTGTAGCACAACTTATTTAATTGAAGATGGGCTGAATATAGAATAATGTAACCCTAGAGGAAATAGTAAGTAGTAGGTAGTAGGTAGTAGGTAGTAGGTAG
>CAYYLA010000086.1:0-10059 GCA_964441785.1 uncultured Candidatus Cloacimonadota bacterium
AATAGACACCCGAACTGACAGAAGATCCGTTCTTATCAAGACCATCCCACATTATTGCGTTATCTCCTGATTTCAAATCGCTTTGTCTCAGGGTTCTAAGTATTTGTCCTTTCAGGTTGAAGATTTGTATTTCTGCCTGTGAAGTGGATTTGCTGACATTGAAGAATATGGTTGTAACTGGCTCACGACTTGATGAATTTACGTTGAAGGGATTAGGGTAGTTATAAAGTGTTGTAACAGTTTGAGGTATCTCATTTTCTTCAGAGGAGGTAAAATCCGGACTTCCCGTTGTGAAGAGAATTGCAGACCCTGATGTTAACGGGTGTGCTGTTACTGCAGGTGTATCGTTGAAGCTGATAAGAACGCCATCATCCTGATTATAATTCTCTATTCCCGCAGTTGCATATTGCTCTTCGTAGTCGTCGTCATCGATGTTGTTATATTGGAAAAGAATTGGTCCATCATTTGTGGGAGTTGTGTAGTAATTTTGATCATGTAGAATAACCTGGAAGGTCTCATAATCATAGGTACAGGCGTTGAAGAGTCTGGACCATTCCACAATATAGCGATGATTTTCTTCATCATAATAGCCAAACACATCATCACCATTAAGTTTATCCCAGAAAGGAGCAATCATGGCAGGAGCTCCAACGCCCGAAGGAATATTACGATTACGGAAAAACATCAAATCGGTTTCGCCCATTGCTATCCAACCATGTTGGCAGATGGAGATTTTATCATAATTTTCACCATAATATTGAAATTGGAAAGGCAGGTCTACAACATTTGTAAATCCATCGGGTGTTACATGGCCTCCCTCTACTCTGGTTCCTGATCCACCATGAGCAGGATCAATCTCAAACCACTCGTATAGGAAGGGATCACCTTCAAGATTATCCTGAGTTTCATAGGCTTTATAACCATAATTATCACAGGTCGGAGCATTCTCATTCAAGATACCAGCAGGATAACTGAATGGCAAAGAGTATACCTGCACACCATTCTGTAACACATTAAACTGCAGATTCAATATAGTCCCTGATTCAACATCCTCAGCAACCTCAATAGAGAAAATTGTATTACCTTGAGCCATTAGATCTACCGGGATATCATTATAATCAATTGCTGCTGATTGTATTGTTAATTCAGGTGATAAAGAGACGCATTGCAATGTGAATGCATCGGACGTATTATCTCCGATGTTTTCCAGAAGCGGATTTAGCTCAACGGTTTCACCCTGAATAAAACTCTCTTCAATATTTGTAAATCCGGGATTATTAATGGCTAACTCCGGTGCTTGAACAGCAACAGGCAAATCGAATTGAACCGGATTATCATTAGTTTCTAAAGCAAGATTAATATGAAGTTCGTCATTGTTTCTCCAGTTCAGGTTGGATGAACAATCGAATTGCAAAACAGCATCTTCTGAACTATTGATGGAAATGGGATAGCTATTGGAATCACTGAATTGGATGAAATCATCATCAACTAAAGCAATTGTTGATGAAGAGATTGATACAGTAGCATCCGATGGATTGCTAATTGTGAGGGACAGTATTGAACTGCTATTATTTAATATCGGATGATTAAGCGCGTAATCCTGGAGGTGCAGTTGGTCGGAATCCGTTATTGTTATATCGTAGGTTTCGGGTTTGTATCCAACCTTGGAAAAGGTGAGTTCGTAGTTACCTGGATCAGCAGAGAAAAAGAGGTTTATATTACCATTCTCATCAGAAACAGCAGTTGCCAGTAACGTATCTGATGAAGTGAAAGCTGCTGTAAATCCTGAAGCATCTATTTCATCATTAATGGATGCTTCCAGCATGGTTTCCGAAGATGATATTTCGTTTTCGTAAACAGCATAGATAGGTTTGGGTGTGTCAACCCATACAGACAATCCCGGGTCTCCCAGAAGATTATAGGTGTGAAAATAGAACATATCAGAATCCCAGGAATCATTGCTTCCATCCATCGTATGATAGTCCGGGTAATTATTGTAGAGCTCCATTTTTCCCCGTAACATCATGTCATAACAGCGGGTAATACCTTCCTGAGTAATTCCCTGATATATACCCATATCATTGGCATTGTTAAATGGTGTTTTCGTATCGTGTTCGCTGGGTCCGATAAAGCCTATAGCACCTTTGGGAGTTGATGGAGATCCTACCTTGAGCCAGATCTCACCAAAACAGGAGGGATAGTTATAGGAACCAAAATCTCCACCACCACAAGTCATACTGGTTATCATCGGCATCATATAACCATTGTTAAGATCATAGATATCAGAATTTTCGAATAAGGGGGAATATCCTGCCCACCAGTAATAAGGTGATCCTGATCCACGATAATTCACAAGTGTACAGCCTGTATTAATCAAACTTTTTAATTGGAATGTGCTGGATTGATAGGGTGAATAGAAGGTGTCAACAACGGTGTAATTAAAATCCAGAAGCTTGTCTCTCACTGCATTTTTTGTTTCTCTGGGTGAGTAAAATCCTGTATAATATTCACCGACGTATGTTATCATCAAAGCCCGTGTAAACCAGTCGGCATCCATATAGGGAAGACCTTCGTATTTCATGATTTTGTTGATAACAGTGTACAGCTCATTCTCGCTTCTTACTGAGATTCTACCAATCATAATGTCGGGAAAATAATCATCACCTTCCAGCATTGTGTATATATGATCACTGACAATCCAGGATGTGAGATATCCCTCAATATCGAAAGAGGGGACAACTAACGTTCCACTGACATCGCCAACCAGAACAACATATTCCGGTGGTATCTCCCAGTTATCATAGGCATACTGGATATAATCCTTAACATCATATTCACTTGTGCCTATCTGATCCATGGAAGCATATTTTACCGTGTAGCCAAGTTTTTCTTTCCAACGGATAAGTGGTTCTAAAGGTTCGATCAAATCATCATCTGCAATAAAAAGATAGCTACCTTTCTGCTGGCTGCGATATTGAGGAGCATTAATTATACTGCCAGAAGCAACAGTATCAAATCCATTAGTATGGATTGTGCGCTGTGAGATTTTCGGATTCTCCTGGTTTGAATAATCCAATGACAGTTGCAGGTTGATATCAGTTAAGATCCGAATCTTATTTTCGGTGGGTAGGTATTGGATAGGATTTATAGCAATCTGACAAAATCGATAATCCCGCATAATATTGGGTGATCCAACAACTGCTAAATCTTCTGGTAGCCACTTCTTGCTTTGATATAGCGCGGTATTAAGCTCTTTATTATCCTCGTAAAAATGTGGGTAAAGAGGTCGCTCAAGTTGGATTTCTTCGAAATCATAGGTAAATGAAGAGATGCTGTAATTTCCATTATCCGGAAGGTTTATAAGTTTGCTGAAAACAGGTAATTCCGGTCCACCCTGGTGGCCTGATGCATTACATTGGTTTATAATTATCTTGGAGAACTGGTTGTCCTCATAATCAATATCCTTAATCTCTTCTATGTCAAAACTGCCGCTAATCGTAATATCGTTTCCTCTGGTGTTGATATTGACCTCAGCAATGAGGTTAAGTGATAGAATCATAATTGCCAACAATGTAATTTTCTTCATACCTGCTCCTGTAAAATTTTGATATTGAATGTTCATGCAACAATCATACCAAATAATGGGAAATGAAAAATAATTGGAAAGATACTATCAAAAATCGTCTGAAGCTATGATTATTGAGAAGAAATCGTAGTGTAAAGAATTTAGATCGTTCCGATTTACCCTGTCAAAGTGTAAATATTATATACAGCTATATTATTTCAATATTAATAATTTTCTTGATTTCTCCTCTTTACCTGTTTTCAATCTGTAGAAATAGACGCCCGAAGATATCGCTTTTCCATAGTTGTCCAGACCATCCCAACCCGTTGAATAATTGCCGGGTTCCATAGGTTCATCAATAAGGGTTTTTACTTTTTGTCCTTTGATATTATAGATGTTCAGTTTAACTGAAGTGGGTTGAAATAATGAAAAATCAATCATAGTAATACCTTTTCTATGCTGATTTATAACAAGAGGATTTGGACGATTTGGATACAACTCTGCAATTGGTTTGGATGGGATATTATCATCAAAACTATTAACAATGGGACCACTGTGATAACTTGATTCGGTAAAGGTAATTTGAGCAGCGGTGATATTGCTATTTGCTTTTATCTGCATGAAATAATAATCATTGGGCGCTTCAATTTGTTCGGGAGCTTCGTACTCATCCCATTCGTCCCAGGCAACAACCCCGATATCGTCAAACCAGGTTGTACCATCCGAAAAATCTGGACCTTCACTGGAGAGATAGATGTTCAGATAATAACCATTATCTGGGATATCAAGTTCCTGCTGGTAGAAAGTCCAATCAGAGGTAGATGGAATATCGATTTCAATCTGTTGAGTAGAAACAGGCCAATTACTATTTCTGCTGCTATAATATCTGGCTTCGATGTAAACATTTTCAGCGTTGGATGTTTTAACCCATCCATGAATGGTATGTGATTCTGCTTCATAGAGTTTGATTCTCTTCTCGAAATCGGTTATTATTTCATCTGAGTTGTTTTCTCTAAACTGGCAGAGTGAACGTAATCCGGAGTGAGACTGCTCTTCAGTGTAAAATTCATCATCTGAGTTTAAATCCCATAGAGAGCAACCTTCATCCTCGAAATTGCCAAACCAGATTAATTCTCGTCCCAACCTGTAATCCCAACCAGCTGTGGGAAGTATCTGATCAATCATTGAGAGAGAACCATGATGTGGAAACCTTACTAAATCAGAAATGATCTCATCATCATATTCATCAAAGTGGACAACCACATTATTGAAAAACAGATTCTCTTCTATATTAAGAGAATCCAGCATGATTTCTGCTGTAACATTCTCTCTATCAACCTGCATGATTGTATTCAATTCTTTAGATTTCATAGCCAGATGATCAAGAAGATATAAGCCATATTGACCCGTGGCTGGTGTTGGTATATAATCATCAATAAAAACAGGTGTGATAGTGAACTTTGTGAATTTTTCTTTATCAGCCCAGGCGTTAAGGATTATGGAAGGCATGGTTTCTGAATAGGTGAGGTCAAAGAGAAAATTACCCAGACTATGTGCAATCAGTTTTCCCTGGTATACTTCGAAACCCTGAACAATGTGAGGATGATGAACAACAACCAGATCAGCTCCGGAATCAACGGCATGATGGCGGATCTCCATATCCCACATGTGAGGGATATCCGCATAGGCGTAATAGTCCTCTTCCGGATACATGTCATCAGGTTCCACTGCATCGTAATTGCTGCCAGGGCTGGTTGAATACTCGCTTCCTGCGTGCATCTCCATAATCTTAAGATCGGCGATGTCGGCAACTGCATCCAATTGCTCATCAATATAATATGGTGTCATGTAAGCAAAACCGGGTTTATTGTATCCTGCCTGTAAATATGGTTGAGCATTGTTATATTGTCCGGTTCGATCGCAGGAAGCGAGAAAGGCTACATTAACACCTTTTTTATTGTAAAGTACCGGAAGATAGGCTTCATAGGAATCCATCCCGGCTCCAGAATAACAGATACCATATTCATCTAACGCTTCCTGAGTATCCGCTAATCCTTCTTGCATATAGTCAAGAGTGTGATTATTAGCTAATGATACAACATCAATACCGGCATATTGCAGGAACTCTGCATACTCTGGTAATCCTTTGAACCATACGGATTTTGTTGGATGATGTGTTCCATGTGTGGTCAATGGACACTCCAGATTGGCTATAGTAATGTCGGCTGCTGCACCAAGTATAGAGTAGGTTGGATCAAAAAACTGCTCTCCACCGCTATTTTCAATATAATTCTGTATGCCACGACCCAGCATGATATCTCCTACAAAATTCATTGTTAAAGGCAGCGAAGTCTCACCTTCATCCAAAATGATATTGATTGTAGCATACCCTATCATTCCTGTTTCATCTGTTACTTCAAGAACAACAGTGTAAGGATGGGCATCTTCGATTATGTAGGAATGGCTGGGATGTTCCTCGGTTGATAGTGAATCATCGCCAAATTGCCATAGGAAGTTGAATGTGTCGCTGTCTGCATCTTCTACATAAGAAGTAAATTGATAGGTTGCGGTTCGTGTTCCATTATTGTTTCTTCTAACAGATTCCTGCTCACATGAGATAGTAACAACAGGACATTGGGGAAGGTCTTCTGTAACATCTCTCAGATAATCAAGATATATCATCCCACTACCGGAATCATTATCATTAATATAAATGACCTCTGTGATGGTTGGATAATATTCATACCAGGCAAACCAGTCATCACCAAGAGGTAAGAGGAATTCTTGCCACTGATCTGTCTCGTAATTACCCTGATAAACTGGGATCCAGATCTCAATATTGAGTTCCTGCTGTCCCCAGAAAGAATAATAAAGTGTGTTTTCACCATCAGAAAATCCAATACCCTGGATCTCACCCAGATTAGTACAGCTGGCTTGGACCGACCAGACACTATTATAATCAATCTGATGAGGAGCGATGGTTTGCACCTTCCATGTATTGCCATATAAGGCCAGGGAATAGGGTGGATCGATAGATTGATTTTCATCGGTAAGAACCCATGAGTCGGGATCATAATCTTCATCCAACCAGGACTCAAGCTGGACCTCTCCATCATTAAAATCCTCAATAATAATAACTCTTGTATTGGCGGCGGTTAGGATAAATACAGGTAATAACAGGATAAAAAAAATAAGCATATATCTGACTTTTATCATAAATCTCTCCTCGAATACATAAGCATAATCTAATTGATAAATTACATTGGACTTTGTCAAATGAAATAGGATTAATCTACTTTTCTGGATGATACAGATTTAAGAAAATTTCATACGTATCCAATATTCCTTGTATGGTTGTTGTATGTACCTGCCAATATTGAAGTTAGAAAATATTGAAACTGTCGTGGGAATGTAACTGTAAATCTCATTTTCTTCTGGTTATAACGTTTGGACAGTAATTCTTTTTAAATTTCCTTCAACGCAGGTTTAAGTTCCCATTAAAAGTGATCTTAACAAATATTGACAGAATTTTAGCGAATTTAAATATAAACTTATGGTAAAGGTATATGGATTTTTCTTAGAGAAATATATAAAATCACCCAGGAAGGAATGGTTGCGATTTGACTCATTATTTATGATAATGGGAATCGTTCTATCGGTTGCGGTTTTAACCGCTGCAATATCATTGTTCGAAGGGTACGAGAAGGCAATGAAGGAGAGTATCTTAGGTGTCAATTCACATGTCTATATCTTTCGTCCGGGTGAGAAGAATCTAACCAGAGAAGATCGTGAAGAGTTAGCTTCATTTCTCGATAAACAACCCGAAGTAATAACCTGGAGTTCTGTGATTATGACGCAGGCGATGTTGGTTCAGGATAACAAGATAAAGGGTTGTTTTCTGCGTGGGATAGACTGGGAGAAGGATGATCTCCCGACGGCATATCGATCCTATGTAAAGAGTGGAACACATAGGTTGGAGCATGCAACAGATATCGTGCTTGGTTATCGATTGGCACGAAGCTATAATCTTAAGGTTGGCGATTCGATAACGATTGTGAATGCTTTGAATACGGAGTTTACCCCACTTGGGTTACGCCCTTCTGAGGATACTTTTACCGTGGTTGGATTGTTTGAATCTGGTATGTATGAATATGATACAAAATTTGTATTTATGAATCTGGAAGCGGCAGAGAAATTCAGCGGATTGAAGCAGCAGCGCAGTATGATGGAGGTGAAGTTAAATCCCGAGTCAGTTGATTCTGCTGATTATTTAGCTTACAAATGGGAGATGAATTTTAATGAGATTACCTATCGATATCAGATCAGTTCCTGGATTGATTTCAATGGCAATCTATTTTCAATGTTAGCCTTGCAGAAGTGGGTAATTTTTATTATACTTTGTTTCTTGGTTGTGGTAGCTTCTTTTAATGTAATAAGTTCAGTTTCGGCTTCGATTTTAGAGAAACAGAAGGAACTTGGTATTCTTAAGGCTTATGGTGCATCCAACCGTTTTATTGGTAATATGTTCCTGGGGAAATCGATAATAATTGGTGCTATTGCAACGTTTGTGGGAATAGGGCTGGGTGTATTGGTATCGTTAATTCTTGCGCATCAATCGGTGATATTATTAAAAGCTGATGTTTATTTTCTTGATAGAATCAGGGTGAATTTCAAACCTGTGTCGATGTTGATTATTACAGGGGTATCTCTACTCATAGTAACAATATCTTCCTATCTTCCTTTACGTAAGATTAGAGCGATGGAAGTAACAGATATTTTAAGAAAACAATAGAATAATGGAGAAAATGTGGATGTTTTGAAGGTGGAAAATCTCACAAAATCCTATGCTGAGAATAGTGGGGTATTAGATATACTTAAGGGTGTTGTGTTGACAGTAAAAGAGGGTGAGATGATTGCAATCAGTGGAGAATCTGGATCAGGTATGAGTACACTTTTGCATCTGTTGGGATTATTGGATACACCCGATTCCGGTGTGATTCATTTCTCTGGAAAGCGGATTGATCCAAAAGATAAGGAGATAAGCAGATTCCGTAACCGTATGATTGGATTCGTATTTCAATCACATTATCTACTTGATGATTTTACCGCAGAAGAGAATATTGCAATGCCTGCAATAATAGCTACCGGAAAGATTCAACAGAGCTTGAAGAAAGCGAGAGATCTGATGAAATCCCTCGCAATTCTGGATCGAAAAGACCACTATCCTAATCAATTGAGTGGAGGAGAACAACAGCGTGTCGCCTTTGCCAGGGCTTTGATTAATGATCCTAAAATAGTTTTAGCTGATGAACCTACCGGAAATCTTGATCCACTTCATAGTAATGAATTAATTGATTTGATAATAGAACAGAATAAGGCCATGGGGCAAACCTTTATTGTCGTTACTCACGACAGGGAAATTGCTGGACGGATGGATCGTTCTTTTATCCTGAAAAATGGCATTTTAGAACCCTCTCTGAAGGGGAAATAGAGAGGCCTTTTGCGTAAGAAAAAGTGGTTGTTTGTTGTTGTAGGATTCCTCTTACTGCTGAACATTATATTCTATGCTCTTGTTAATTGGATAAAAATAGATCAGCAAGTGAAGGAACGTGTTGAGAAAATTCTAAAAAACAATCTCAATGCCGATGTTCAAATAAATCATTTTGATTTTAATGATAAACAACTCAATGTGTCGGGATTCGAAATCAGGGATTTTGATGAAAAGTTTTTCATCTCCATTCCCAATATTTTTGTTGAGTATAATCTGGCTGCTTTGATTTTTTCTAACTTCAGAGATCTTCGCAATATCAAGAGTATTCAGATATATCAACCGGAGATAGAGATAATTGTTGACAATAGGAACATTACAAACGATAGAGCAGAAGAAGATTTGAAATTACCTCAGTTAAAAGGATTTTTTCAGCAAGCCAATATCTATGATGGCCATGTGGAAATATCCTATTTAAGTAGTGATTTTTCTACGAAAGTCTCATGGGATTCGGTAGATGTTGGGATACTCAATAATGAACAATTAGATCTCTCTTTATCAGCCTATAACGATAAAGAATTGAGTTTGATGGGACATGCCTCTCTTGAGGATATGGATTTAAAGACGTTAGAGCTCAGTATATCACAATTATCTGCCGATATGTTAGATAAAGAGATGTTGGATGATCTCGATTTTACGATATCAGGTGATTATTATCAAGATGAGGATCGGATAGAGTTTTCTGGCTCAATATTGGATGTGGCCGCTGAATATCAAGACTTCAAAGGTCGTGCTGAATCATTGGATTTTTATGGTTCCGATGATTTTGTAGATCTCGATCTGAATTCACTTGTTATTGATAGAAATGAATTGACGGGACATATCATTATCGAAGAATTCCTGCAATCCAACCCGCTGGTAAACTCAAAGATATCTGTGCGTGATATTTCGCTTAATAATTATATTAATGAGCTTAATGGTATGGCTGATGTTGAGCTTTTCTTAA